>JBDKSF010000065.1 GCA_039680785.1 Candidatus Cloacimonas sp. | reverse complement strand
CTTGCTCACTCTATTTATCTCTCAAAGAACTTTATCCCTGACTCGCTCGCCAGGTTGTGTCATCCTTTAAACTCCCCCTTTTCTGTCAATACCTTTTTTCTCTACTTCCCACCCTTAAATACCTCCTACCTCCACTATCCTCCTATGTGACATTAACTTAGGTGAGATAAAAAAAGTTTGAAGAAATGCAAAAATAGTTTATATTAGAAGTGAAAACGGATGCAAGAGAACACTAAAGAGTGAAAAATATTGACAAAAGCCAAGCGTTCTTTATAAGGGTATAAAATATAAGTTTGGAGACCCAAGATATGTTTAGGCAAATGCTTTTAGCCAAGTTGCATAGAGCTACGGTTACTGAATGTGACTTAAATTATAATGGTAGCATCAAAATAGATGAAGAGCTCTTAGAAAAAAGCGGAATGTGTGAATTTGAACGAGTTGAAGTGTTCGATATAACGAATGGAAGCCGTTTTTCTACATATATAATAACAGGAGAACGCGGAAGCGGAATTATAGGAATTAATGGAGCAGCAGCTCGCTTAGTTCAAGTGGGAGACAAGGTTATTATTATGAATTTTGGAATTATGGATGATGTAGAAAGGGAGCATCATAAGCCCTGCATTGTCGTTTTAAATGAGCAGAACAAAATAGATAACATACTATAATGCAGATAATTAACAGCGTTCAACAAATGCAAGACATCAGCAGGGGATGGAATAAGAATGATAAAATTGGTTTTGTCCCCACGATGGGTTACTTTCACAGAGGTCATTTATCGCTTGTATCCGAAGCAAATAAACATTGTGATAAAACCATTGTATCCATTTTTGTAAATCCTTCGCAGTTTGGACCGAATGAGGATTTTATCAGTTATCCACGCGATTTACAAAGAGATGTGTCATTATTACAAGAGTATAAAGTAGATTATGTTTTTCATCCTTCTCCAGAAGAAATGTATCCAGAAAACTATAAAACCTGGGTAAATGTGGAAGGCATTAGTTCCATTCTTTGTGGAGCAAGCCGTCCCGGGCATTTTAAGGGAGTTTCAACAGTAGTTTTAAAACTGGTAAACATTATTAAGCCCCAATTGATGTTTATGGGTGAAAAGGACTTTCAGCAGATTACAGTATTAAAAACAATGCTAAAAGATCTGAATTTAGAGACAAAAATATTCCCCTGTCCCATCATCAGAGAGCCCGATGGATTAGCAATGAGCAGTAGAAATATTTATTTATCCAAAGAACAAAGGCAGCAGGCATTATGCCTGAATAGAGCTATCAAACAAGCACAAGAACAATTTGAACGGGGTTTATTAGATACAAATATATTAAAGAAAAACGCAGAAGAATTGATCGGACAAGCTGGTGGACAGATTGATTATATTAGTTTCGTAGAACCAATATCATTACAAGCAGTTACACAAGCTCAAAAGGATACGCGAATTTTACTGGCAGTTTATATCGGAAAGACCCGTTTAATTGACAATGCCGCATTAGGAATTGATTCTGAATAAATCGTAGGGTTTTTTTAAAAAGGCATCTTTCAAATCAGTTTTGGACTATCATATCTAAACGCATTTAGATAAACTTCTTATCACTCAATCTTTAATCGATTCCCTTACACTTCTCTAACACTTCTGTAACACTTCTGTAACAATTCTGTAATGCCATTACTGAAGTGCTACGGAAATGTTACATAATCACAACTGAATCAAGTAGATACAATATAATTGGGGATAACCTGCACCTCAATCAATAAAAGCTGTTATGACAAGAGATGCTTTTGACAAACTAATACTCGGATAGAAAATAAAACAGGAACCCGTTATTAGCGGATTCCTGAGATATTATGAACTTTGTTACAAGTTATTACTTAATAAGTGGATGATACCTGATTGATTAATTGATTTACTCTTGCAATTCTGCTATTGATATCGCTAACAGCTTCTTGAGAAGTAGCGCGAACTTTGGCGTTATTTAAATAATCTAATGATTTTTTAAAATTGGCAGCAGCAGAAGTTTTGGCATTATCGCGTTGAGTTTTTAAAGTTTTAGCTTTGGTTCCAACTGCTTGAGCAGCTTGTTTTTCCAGATCTATAAAGCGGTTATAATCAACAGTTCCTTTATTTTGATAGACAGTGGCCAGATAAACATAAGGCAGATAAAGAGTTGGATCTCTTTGGATAGTTTGAAGAGCATAGGTCTCTGCTTCCTGGAATTTATTTTGTCCCAGATAAATAGCTGCCATATTCATATAAGCCAATGCGTTAGATGGTTGATTGGTGATGAGAGCATTTAAAGTATCAATCGATTTCTTATTGATGGAAGCAATGATTGCCGGATCCGTAGTTTCAGATGCCTTCAAACGATAGAGATTAACAACGCTAAGATAGGCAAGAGCATTTTTAGGATTATTTTTAATCAATACTTCATACTTGGCAATGGCATCATCAAGACGCTTGGCTTTTTGGTATGCAGTGGCTAAACGACTGGCAATGAGATCATTTTCAGGAAACTGTTCAAACAAAATCTCCAGATAAGGAATTGCCTCTTCATAACGATTATTATCATATAACAACAATGCCAGACGAGTTTTTGCTTCCGTAAAATCCGGTTTTAATTCGATAGCTTTTTTCAGTGCATTTTCTGCTTTTAACAGATCATTTTTTTCTGCATACAAATTACCTATGGTTAACCACATTTCTTCATTTTCAGTGATAAGAGCCAATTTTTCCATAGTCGCAAGTCGGTTATTTGGCTGATTGGTCTTTTCATAAATATCAATAAGAGTAGTTAAAGTAAGTATATGTTGGGGATTTTTTACCAGATTCAATTCCAAATTTTGGATAGCTAAATCGTTTTTACCTTCTTTGTAATAAATTGAACCAAGATAATAATAAGCATCTTTCAATTCAGGATTTAGTCCCAAGGCAGTTTTAAGATTCTTTTCCGCTTCCGGATAATTGCCGTTTGAGTAATAATTCAATGCGATATTGTAAATTTTATTCACTTCATTGGATACAACATCTTCCAGTTTAGTGATAAATGATTTTTCTAATATATCCCAACGCTTTTCTCTTTGCTTGGGAACGCTAAAATCCAGCTGAGTAAGTTCATCTGTTTTAACGCTGAAAAACCTCATTGATAAAGCATATTGGTCATTACTAACACTTGTTATGCTGCCCATAGCCAAAATATCACAAGCGGTCATCTCAGCAATTTCTTTCATTTCTTCAATTTCCAGATCTTCTACATCCTGATAACCGGAAAGCTTGAATTGTTGAGCAACTTGGTCCATATCCAAAAGAGAAAATTGAGGATATTTGGCGAAAACATAAGCAAGATCACGGACAGTTAATATTTTTTGTATGTAGCGACTGGAAGAATCCATCGTCTTAAGAGGAAGGATAGCAACTTTTGTTACTACTCCCGTATAAGGTTTGGTTTCTTCTGTTTGTGGGACTGAGCGATTAACTGTGCATCCAACCAGCAAAAACACAGCTATAAGCGCAATCAGCATCCATTTTTTCATTATTCCTCCACTGTTTCAATATCAAATATTAGTTTATTTTACCTATTTTCAGGTCTTAATTATCTGTCAAGAAAAACCATAATTCCCAACCCAAAAAAGGATATTACCCTGTTATGAAAAAAAGGATTGGGATTAATCCAGAAAGTCAATGATTGAACCTGTATGAACTGAAATCAGGTCTCCCCAATCATTTCTGATCAATAATGCTCCGCTGGGAGCGATCCCAGTAATTTCGGCTTCGATATTTATGCCTCCCGATTCTACTAAAGCGCGACGATCTCTGCCAAAAAGATTTTCATTGCAGTAAGTAAGATAAACCATTTCATCTTCCATATATTTACAATTATCTTCCACGGAAAAGATAATTTGACGACACAACTCGCTATTGGAGATTTCAAAGCCAAGCACATCTTTCAGATTTGTTGCGCCAAGTTTTCCCAGTTCGGAATCAATTTCGTTGTTTGTATTTAATCCAATTCCTATAACATAAGTTCTTTTCCCAGCTAAATAATGACAGAGAATCCCGCCTAATTTTCGTCCTCCATAAATAATATCATTCGTCCATTTTATTTTCAATTTCCCATTAAGCGGTTCAAACAACGATACCAAGCACTTGTGAATACAAAAGCCAAGATAGAGAGAAAAAGAAGGCAATGCTTTCGTATATTCATAGTCAAAAGTAAACCATAATCCACCGGGAGGTGAGAGCCAAATATGATTTGCTCTACCTATGCCGTCATCTTGAGTTCCAACTCGAACTACCAAAGGCAGATCATTAATTTCCTTCAGGCGTTGATATTCCAGCATAGTGCTGTCCAATTTGTCATAGTAATAATAGTTTCGCATTTAATCCTCAATAAACATAGCATCGCCATAACTAAAAAAATGATATCTTTCATTTATGGCTATCTGATATGCTTTTTGTATTA
Organism: Candidatus Cloacimonas sp.; assembly: GCA_039680785.1. Classification (NCBI taxonomy): domain Bacteria; kingdom Pseudomonadati; phylum Candidatus Cloacimonadota; class Cloacimonadia (SeqCode); order Cloacimonadales (SeqCode); family Cloacimonadaceae (SeqCode); genus Cloacimonas (SeqCode); species Cloacimonas sp. (SeqCode). The sequence goes on along the minus strand of JBDKSF010000065.1, from coordinate 25,527 downwards.
TTTCAAAACCGCCAAAGGCAGAAATCATCATCAGTAAAGTAGATTTGGGAAGATGGAAATTGGTTAGCAAAGCATCTGTGACTTTAAATTGATAGCCAGGATAGATAAAAATATCTGTCCATTGTGAGCCACTTTTCATCTCATTATCCTGCCAAAAACTTTCAACGCTCCGAACACTGGTCGTGCCAATGCAAACAACTCTTCTTCCTTCTTTTTTAGCTTCATTTATGGCTGAGGCAGTCCTTTCAGGAATTGTAACAAATTCGGAATGCATACGATGTTCGGTTATCCTTTCTACTTTAACGGGCCGAAAGGTCCCGATACCTATATGCAGAATAACTTCACTGAAAAGAACTCCTTTCTTTTTAAGCTTTTCTATTATACTCTCATCAAAATGAAATCCTGCAGTTGGAGCTGCCACGGAGCCAATATTTTTTGCATAAACGGTTTGATATCTTTCTCTATCTGAAATAGTATCACTTCGTTCTATATAGGGAGGTAAAGGTATATGCCCAATACGATTAATTTCGTCCCAAAAGTTAGTTTTACAATAGAACTTGATTATCCTTAATCCCTCGCTATCACCTTCACTGATATAGGCATTTAGATTATCGGAAAAATATAGCGTTTGTGGCTTTTTCAATCTTTTACCTGGCGAAACCAAACATTTCCATTTCAGATCATCAATTTGATTTAATAATAAGACCTCAATTTCAGAACCGTTTTCTTTTTTGGCAAAAAGGCGGGCAGGAAAAACCTTGCTACTATTTATAATAACAAGATCTCCCTTGTTCAGAATATCCAAAATATCCGTAAAAACGCGATGTGCTATTTGGCCAGTATTTTTCTTAATGTGCATCAAGCGAGAAGAAGTTCTTTGCTCAGGCGGATATTGAGCTATTAATTCCTGCGGTAATGAATAATCGTATGTTTTGGTGGCTAAAAAATCTATACTCATTGGTTTGCCTTAAAAGGAACCTGCTGGGCGCTGGTTAAAGTGGCTATAAAACTGCCAATGGTAATTTTACTTTCCAAGCGAACAGGAATTTTATATTCATCGTTCGTAAGCCAAATAAGTATTCTGCCGCTTTGCTTAAATATCGCATCACCTTGTAACTTTGGTTCAATGACGAGGCATTCAACATTTCCAAAGATAGTTTTTTGATATTCTTTACGATGCACCAATATTTTGGTTGGCATATTTCTGCCATCTGCGGTAATATTAACAAAAATTGGCTTCCCAACTTCCAGTTTATTCGTTCGGACAAGATAAAATGCACTTAGAATATCTTGCGTGTTTTCAGGAATACTCATCTCGCTATTATCAAAAACACTTTTCTTGAAACTCCATCTTTGATAGGTGGATTTTAAAGCATTATGATTATAAATATGAATACGATATTGCCTGTAATGCCCTTCTTGTAAATTTTTGCTGAATTTGTATGGCTGTAAAGTGTTTTTATCCCACCAGGATTCAACTCTATCACTCACTTTATAAATTTTATTGAAGAAGGGATAGGTATTAGCCGTTGTGGATAGATGCCAAACAGGAGAACCTTGATAAACATAACTGCGAGCTTGCAAAGATGCTTCACCAGCATTAACAATTCCATATCTAATTGTAAAGGTTAATTTCTCTCCATCCATAAAAGGAACGGTTGCCGCTGATAAATTAATCAAACATATCAGAAAGAGACCGAATAAAACAAGCTTAGTTCTCATTTAACTCCTCCGGTGATAAAAATCTCTTCCCCATTTAGATTTAAAAGGTCTTTACTGATAAGCAAATCTGTCACTTTCTTTATTTCCTCTTTGGATATTAGTTTACCGGAAGGGACTGATGCCAAATAATCGGCAAAATAGCGTTGGCGAAATTTCAGATATGCTCCACTATAATCTTCTTCCAGATTGGTTTCTATCGGAGCAGGTGAAATTGCATTGATTAGAATACCGGAATTAGCCATTTCTAAAGCCACACTTTTTACAATGTTTACAATCGCTGCTTTAGATGCGGCATAAGCGCTTCCATTTTTTAATCCCTTACGAGTAACATCACTTCCAAACATTATTACTCTTCCAAACTTATTTTCCTGCATTGAAGGCAAAGTAAAACGCAATATATTATATGCTGCCATAATATTAGTATCCAATGTTTCGACAAACTGCTTCGGTTCTGTTTCAGCAAGCGGTAAAGCATCCGAACTGCGAACTGCCATACAATGAATAACAGTATCTGAATGTTGCTGTAAGGATAAATTCGCTTCCCAAATTGCCTTTTGAACTGATTCAGGATTGCTTAAATCCACTGAACAAGCATATACATTGCTCTTGTCCAATAATTCTACTATCCGCTCTTGGCGTTTATGATATAATAAAACGAGTTTATATCCTTCCGCAAAATATTTTTTGGCTAAAAAGCTGCCCACTTGAGAGTTGGCGCCGCTAATCAAAATTTGTCTCATAACTCTTTAATGACATTTATTAGGTTATGTGCCAAGGAAAATTTATCTCCTTTCATCACAATAGAATTGATATTGGGGTCTTCCTGCGAGGGAGGGTAATTTTTTATTTTCCCCTGAACAATCAATTCATCATCATCTCTACCTGCAAAACGAAGATCATTGGCACAGATAAGATCAAGATTTTTCCGATGATATTTTTCCACGGCACTTTTAACGATATTATCAGATTGAGCTGCAAAACCGATAAGCCGCTGATTCTCTTTTTTCAATTTTCCCAGTTCCGATAAGATATCTGGCGTTGAAATAAGTTCTACAGATAATTCACTTAGTTTAGGCAGTTTATTCGCTTTCGGTTCTTTTGGCTTATAATCAGCAACAGCCGCACAACAAATAATCCAATCTTTATCTGCATAGCGTTGTAAAACCTCCTGAAACATTATATCGGCACTTTCACAATAAATCGCTTCTTTTAGATAATACGGAACAGCAAGCTGAATATTGCCATATATTAAAGTAACATCAGCTCCCCTTAAAGCAAGAGCTCGAGCCAAAGAAATACCCATCTTGCCAGAAGAACGATTACTGATGAAACGCATAGGGTCTATTTTTTCCATAGTAGCTCCCACCGTAATCAAAACTTTGATACCTTTCAAATCAATATTATAATTCAGATAGGTCTTAATGGCAAACAATATTTCTTCGTTAGGGGGATATTTTCCCATTCCTTCAGTTCCACAAGCAAGCAATCCTTTATCTGGTTCTAAAACATAATTGCCACGACTGCTTAATCTTTGGATGTTTTCTTGAACTGTTACTGAATGATACATATTCACATTCATCGCTGGAACAAAAAGAACTGGTTTGTTATAAGCTACCAAAATAGTTGAAAGCAAATCATCCGCAATTCCGTTAGCCGCTTTCGCTAATACATTAGCAGTTGCAGGCGCCACAACTATCAAATCTGCCCAAGTAGCAAGTGTGATATGAGGTATTGGATCTTCATCCGTAAATAAAGAAGTGTGAACACTATTATGCGTAATTGCTGAAAAGTTTAGTGGAGAGACGAATTGGGTGGCGTTTTCTGTTAAAACACATTTCACTTCAAAGTTCTGTTTACCTAAACGACTTGCTAAATCTATCGCTTTGTAAGCTGAAATACCTCCACTTACACAGAGTAGGATGTTCTTGCCTTGCATATTTCCTCTTTATATGTTGTTAGCTTTTTCTTTTATTTTAGCTATCGTGTTTATGTCAATCATAAAAACAGCTTAGGAAGGATCACAATTAGCTAACTGATATATATATAAGCTGTTAGCTGCTCAAGATAGAAATTTGCCGCAATGAAAAATAAATAAGCTTATCGACTTAGTTCCATAAGCAAGAAAAAAGTATTTGACATTAACCACTCAACTGTTTATGCTGAAAACCAATAAAAATTTAAGGAAATTTAGGATGAAGATGAACCTCAAAGTTGCATATTATCAAACACATAATTCTCATAGAAAATGGTTTTCTTTGGATAGAAATAGAACTGGATTGTTACTTGTTCTCTTATTAATAGTTGCTGTCAATTCTCTAATGGCTTTAGATGTGCCTTTTTTCTTAAACTGGAAATCGATAAACACGGGAGCATACTGTCCAAATCAAGCTAACAAGCACTTGCATTGGAATGAATTTTACCAAATTGGATTCGGAGTTGATTCTCTTGCTTATAAGAACTTGTATGCAAATCTGGAACTGCGCAGCAGAGCTAATTTTTTTGATAACAATGTGGAGATTTATAAATGTGATTTTGGCTATAATAAAGACAATTGGCAAATTATGGCAGGTTCCCTTCCTTGGGGTTACGGTTTACCCAACGCACTTTATACATATTCTCTTGTAGCGGCTGATCAAGATCAATTCAGTTATCAAGCAACGCGTTTAAACAGAGTTAGTTTGGGACATTATTTTTCTAATCAGCTCTTATCTTTTGCCATTGGAGGAAACAATCATAATCAATCCATAGAAGTTCTCACATATCAATTACTAAAACCGCATGGGTCTTTTTCAATCAGTGAGGAAGTAAGAGCACAAGATAATCATTGGAAGACCCCTGTTTCCATAAGTTCTATAAACACTAAAATTCAGGCAGGAACCATTGCTTTAAATGCACAGGTTGCGGTTAGTTATCTTCCAAATTATGAAAACACAGAGCAACACACTACATCTTATGGGCTTGTGGCTGCAAATTGCAAACCCAACGATTTAACGGAATTATTTCTTAGCGCAGAATATATAGAAGTGGAGCCATCACTTAACGATGAACAGCGTTTCCATTTAGGCATTAGCCATAAAATTGATAATATATTCTTTAATCCATTTTACTATCTTGACTATTACGATAATAGTGCTTTCCATAGAGCTGGTTTATCGTTGGATTACCTATTCTATAAAAACCAAAAAGTGGGATTAGTTTATTATCTGGAAGGGAGTAAAATAAACAAGGCAAAACACAATTTTGGCATTCAGGCACAATTGGGAATAAAGGTATGAGAAGTCCTTCATTCTTGATCTTATCACTATCTTTACTGCTTGGCTCTTGTAACTTTTTTACTCCCACGGAACGAAATACTCCCATTATTTGTTTAACCTTTGACGATCAAAGAATTGGGGTTTATACTTATGCTTTACCTGAAATGAATATCTATGGTTATAGAGGAACCTGTTATGTGAATTCTTTTAATATGTCCACTCGCTATTCAATGAATTTAGCGCAGGTTCAATCTTTGCATAATGATTATAATTGGGAAATTGGAGGGCACTCTCTTAAACATGAGGATTTAGCAGAATTAACCTAGGAGGAAGTAGAATAGTCTATTAGTCAGGATTATTGGAATCTATATAATTGGGGCTTAAATCCCCGCACTTTTGCTATGCCGACAGGAAAATGCCCTTTGGAGTATTATCCTATTTTAACACAATATTACAAATATTTGCGTGGGTGTAATGATTATGCTATGCATATTCCGCTTAATGTTCAGGGCTTAGGGTATCTTGCTTTTCAAAGTTCTTGGACTGCTGATATCTATAAAGAGCGTATCAGACGCGGAATTGCTAATGGTGAGGACTTAATTATTCTGGGTTTTCATGCTATTGAAGAACCGGATAATATTTATGGAACCAACTGCCCTCTAAAAGAATTTCAAGAAATATTACGCTATATAAATCATCTCGGATTGGAGGTCTTACCTCTTTATGAAGCGGTAGAAAAGCTGAACTAAATCTGGCTATTATCTGGATCAATAAAATATACTATTTATGATACAAATTGCTACGAATGACTAATATCTTTCTACCCGATTTATGTTTAATTCCCTTTTGGGCGGGAACACTGTTCTCTCCTCTCCAGAAACATTCTCAATTGACAGAATAGTGCCTTTCAGATTTGATGGATCAATAATTTTTGCGTCCCTGTAGCTCAGCTGGATAGAGTGGCACCCTCCGAAGGTGAAGGTCAGGCGTTCGAATCGCCTCAGGGACGCCACAAATTTTTTAGCAAGTAACAAATGAATTTATGAGGCATACAATGAGCCGCTATAATTTAGAATGAATTGGATTTGAAGTAATGTTAATACGCAGCCAGCAAAAATATCCGTTTCTTTGTATCTGCAGGAAATAAATGATATGAAAGAAGTTTTACTCACTTTAGATAATGTATCTTATCAATATGGAGATAAAACTATCCTGCAAGATGTATCCTTTGGTATTCACAGTTCTGAAAAGATTGGGATTGTCGGCATCAATGGAAGCGGTAAAACAACTCTCTTGAATATTATCAGCGGTTATATCAAACCCAGTACAGGGTCTGTTACTTTACGCAGAGAATTAAAAATCGGTTTTTTGGAACAAAATCCCACATTTATCCCAGAGCTTTCAGTTTTACAACATACTATGCCTTCCCAAGGAGAAATAAAAGATGAATATCATTATAAAGCCATATTAAACCGCTTAGGTATAACAGATTATACACAAAAAACAGGTATATTGTCTGGAGGGCAACGCAGAAAAGTAGATTTGGCAAGAGTATTATCTCTTGAACCGGATTTATTGATTTTAGACGAGCCAACTAATCATCTGGATTTGGATACAATAGAATTATTGCAAAATTATCTGGCTACTACTAATATAACAGTTATTTTTGTTACGCACGACCGATATTTCTTGGATGCTGTATCCACAAAAATCATAGAGATAGAAAAAACAAAACTTTTCTTCTATGAAGGTAATTATAGTAGTTATATCAGTGGAAAGATGTTACGCGCAACAGATAATCAACGCAAAGAAACGAGGCGAAATGCGCAGCTGAAAAAAGAGCTGGATTGGTTAAAACGCGGAGCCAAAGCTCGAACTGGAAAGCCAAAAAGTCATATCGACAGGGTTCAAGAACTATTGAGTAAAAGTTATCTAATATCCAATCAAGATTTAGATATCTCTTTTCAGATCGATCGGATGGGAAAAACAATTCTGGAATTGCATCGACTAAGTAAGTCCTACGGAAATAAAGTTCTTTTTGAGGAAGTAGAGCATAATTTCCAAGTTAACGAACGCATTGGTGTTATCGGACCCAATGGCTGCGGTAAAACAACTTTGTTGAAAATAATCGCTGGCGAAGAAGAGCCAGATATCGGTGCCGTTAAAACAGGTGTCAATACACATTTTGCCTATTATAAACAAGAAGATGACAGCAATGAACCTGAGATGACCGTTTATGATTATATTGCGCAATTTGCAGAAGTGATTAAAACTGAAAACGGGCTCAAAATTACTGCCACAGAAATGTTAAACCGATTTCTCTTTGATGCCAAAATGCAACAGATGAAAATTAGTTCTCTCTCCGGAGGTGAAAGAAAACGCCTTAGTTTATTGAAAGCATTATTATTCGGTGCCAATTTCATTATTATGGATGAGCCCACAAACGATTTGGACATCCGGACTCTGGAAATACTTGAAGATTATCTGGATGCTTTTAAGGGATGCTTATTAGTTGTTTCGCACGATCGCTTTTTTCTGGATAGAACCGTGGATTATCTTTTTATCTTTCAAAACGGAAAAATCCGTAAGTTTGCGGGAAACTATTCTGATTATTTAATGGTTAAGCGTTTTGAGGAAGAAGAAGCAAAAGATGATAAAGGACCTGTTATTATGCGCCCCAAACGCATTGCCAAAGGTCTATCATATAATGAGCAACGGGAATTTATGCAGATTGAAAAAGATATTGAGAACATTGAAAAACAGCTCATAGAATTGGAAGATAAACTGAATGATAATGCCAAAGTGCTTACTCCAGATGATTATTTCCATATAAGCGATTCAATGCGAATTTTTGAAGATAAACACCAACAACTGCTTGAGCGTTGGTTGGAACTTAGCGACAAACAAAGTAGCTAAGTAACTTATTCAATTATATATTATATAAGGAGATGAAAATGATATCAGACATTGTTTATCGAAATCGAAGTTATAGACGCTTTTATGAATCTAAAAGAATAACTCTCGAAATGCTTCTGAGTATTATGGAAACGGCAAGATTTATCCCCAGTGCAGCTAATTTGCAAAAAATTCGCTATTACCTCATCTATGATCAAGAAAAATGTAACCAGATTTTTCCTGATTTGAAATGGGCAAGTTATTTAAAAAATTGGAATGGACCCGAACCTGGGGAAAGACCTTCTGCCTATATAATCATATTGGCGCCCATTAACAGTTCGAATATGGTTTATATTGATGCAGGCATTGCAGCTCAGACAATTCTTTTATGCGCAGTGGAAAAGTGCTTGGGTGGATGTATTTTAGGTTCGGTGGATCGCAAGAAAGTTCAGCACACTTTTTCACTTCCCGAAAATATGGAAATCATACTGGTTATAGCTCTCGGTTATCCATCTGAAAAAGTTATAATAGAAGATGTTACAGAACCGAAGAAAATTGAATATTGGCGAGATGAACAAGATGTCCATCATATACCTAAACGCAAATTGAGTGAACTTATAATAAACTACTAAGCTGGAAAATTTACTATATATTCTGGTTATAATTGACAAATTGCCATAGGTAAGGAATATGGTAAAATTATGGATAATATAATTGTATATAGCGTTTTTGAGGTTACCAGGCAGATTCGTCAGGTTATTGAGTCATCAATAGACCCACTTTATGTGATGGGCGAAATTTCGAATTTCGTGCATCACAGTTCTGGGCATATCTATTTTAATTTGAAGGATGAAAATGCTACTCTCCGCTGCACTTTTTTTAAAGGTGCCAATTATAATTTAAATTTTCGTCCGGAAAACGGAATGCAGGTAATATGTTACGGTAAATTAACCGTCTTTGAAAAGGGGGGATCCTATAACCTGAACATATTAAAAATGCAAGAATCCGGGTTAGGATTATTACAACAGAAATATGAACAATTAAAGAAGAAACTGGAAGCAGAAGGTCTTTTTGCCGCTGAACATAAAAAGCCCATCCCAAAATATCCTGATCGCATTGGAATTGTTACTTCTCCAACCGGAGCGGCAATGCAGGATATCTTAAACATCATAAAAAGGCGCTATCCAGTTGAATTGATAGTTTATCCAGCATTAGTTCAAGGATCTGATGCACCTAAACAAATAGTAAGTGGAATCAAGTATTTCAATACTGCAAAAAATGTAGATTTTATCATTATAACCAGAGGCGGCGGGTCTCAGGAAGACCTTTTTTGTTTTAATGATGAATCAATTGTTAGAGCTATATTCGATTCCGAGTTACCTATAATTTCGGCTGTAGGACATGAAATTGATTTTACTTTAGCTGATTTTGTTGCCGATTTAAGAGCTCCAACTCCTTCCGCAGCCGCAGAATTGGCAGTTCCTGATAAAAAAGAACTGCTAAACCTTTTGAATGCCTTAAAAAAACGCTTGGATTTAGCCGTTCAGAACAAAATTGATAAAAAAAGTAAACCTTTGCTGGAATTGCACATTAACCTGGAAAAATACCATCCCATCAAGGTCTGGAGAGAATATCAACAGCGTTTTGATATGGCAGAAATGGCTTTAAACAACACTCTGAAAATAATTCCAGAAAAACGAGAGAAATTTGATATGAGGGCGAATGCGATTATGCAACAAATTAGAAGCAGAATTGATCTTTCGCTTTCAAATGCAAGAAGCAATACAATTTTAACCTGGCACCAACTTAACGAAAAAACAATTAACAATATTACGAACAAAAGCTACCATCTGAACAAATTAAACGAAATTTTGGAACAGCTTTCTCCGCAACGCATACAAAGCAAAGGTTGGATTATGGCTTATAAAGAAGGTAAGTTAATCAGTTCGGTTCAGCATATCAAAAAAGGAGATATTTTAAATCTGGGTTTTGTAGATGGCAATGTTGATTCTATTGTTGAAAAGGTGGAAGATAAAAAGTGAAAAGAGCATTCCTTATAGTGTGGATAATATTGATTGTAAAGCTCAATGCAGAAATTCGTTCCGTTTGGATCATGCCCTGGGATATAACAACTGAAAATAATATAGATCAGATTATAGACACAGCCATTGCTTGTCAGCAAAATGAACTGTTAGTGGAAGTTCGTTATCGAGCTGATGCCTTATTTGAGACATCCAAAGGTTCATATCTTTATGTGAATCCAGAACCGGTAAGTTATGTTTTAAATACTTCCAACTTTGATCCCTTGGCTTATATAATAGAAAAAGCGCATCAAAATGGAATCGCAGTTCAAGCATGGATTGTGGTTCTTAATGCAACTCAGACAGAGCAAAATCTAATCCGCCAAAATTATATCTATAAAAATCATAAGGATTGGGTAACTTATGATAAAAATGGCAATAGGATGAACAATGGTTATCGATACGGTTATTTTATCGATCCCGGCGTTCCAGAAGTTCAAGAATATTTGCTAAATATAATTGGAAATTTAGCTGCAGGGTATCCAGATTTGGATGGCATTCATTTAGATTATATCCGTTATCCGGATAGTAACTTAGGTTATCATCCCATTTCTGTTGAGCGCTATAAAGAATACTGTCAGAATCAGGAAGAAATAACATATAATGAATGGCGTATCAAACAAATAAACAATTTTGTAGAAAATGCCTATTTCAAAATTAAGGAAATCAATCCCTCCATATTATTGACGGCTGCTGTTTTTGCTGATATTGCCGATGCCAATGTTTCGTGTGCACAAGATTGGCAAACTTGGTTAAATGAAGGATTTATAGACAGGGTCTATCCAATGGCTTATGATGTAAACTATAGTAGATTTGCCAAGCAAATGGATCAAATAAAATTGCTAAATATGGATTCCAAAATTGTCATAGGTATTCGAGCTTGGAATGATAATGGTTCTTCTCTTGCCATAGAAAGAGGTGCATATTACAATGTCAGAGATGTAGCCAAAAAAATAGAATTGATAAGAGATAAAGGTTTTGCCGGCATATCTTTGTTCAGCTATTCAGGTTTACAAATAGGTAATGCTTGGGAGCAGCTTGCCAAGCTAAGTTATTCGGAAAAATCAGATTATCCATTTTTTAAAGTCACCTCCCAGCCCATAAATAGACCTGTTAAAGAACCTATGTGCATAGCTGATGTTCGTCTTTCCCGATTAAACGCTGATATTCTTTTACAATTGAAAATTCCTGATGAGGGTTTATGGAATTGGGAGTTGTATAAAGATAAATTCTTACTAAAATTCAAGCGTTACTATATGAAAGGCGATAATATTGATATCTTGAATGTCATCAATCCCAATCTCTGTTCCGATCTTGAATCCGGTAAATATACGGTTCAGCTTTACCAAGAAAATTCTGCTTACAAATTCTTTTTCCCCGTGGAACTTAAAAATAGCCGATGAGCGATCTACCAAAACAAGCAGGCATTCTTTCCGCCACTGAGTTTTTCCGTTTAGGGATTAAAACCCTGATTGGAATTGCCTTAGCCCGACTAATAACCCCCAAGGACTTAGGTAGTTACCGTCAACTCTTTTTAATTTACACTACATTCTCTACGCTTTTGCTTTTAGGAATTCCGCAAAGTATGCTGTTCTTCCTTCCCAAAACTATGAATGCGGAAAAACAAAGAATTTTGATAACGCGCAGTTTAAATTTGATCTCTGTTTTAGGACTCCTTTTTGCCTTGTGTCTGTTTATTTTCAGGAGTATGATCGCTCGCTTATTTCATAATCCCCAACTGGAAAATCTGCTAATTATCTATGCTATTTACCCCTTATTTCTATTTGTAACTCAATTATATAGCTCTATAATGATGGGTTTGAAACAACCTTTACGAGCGGCAAAATTTACTATCTTTGCAGTGCTTGCTGATTTGTTTTTAATTGTAAGCGCCGCTTTTTTTACACGCAATCTTACTATCATCATCTGGGCTGTGATTGTTTCTGCATTTCTGCAATGGCTTTATGCCCAAATTACTCTTAGCAAATTCAAAGAAAAAAAAGTTCGCTTCGATTTTACCTTTGTTAAAGAACAAATGAATTATGCTTTGCCACTTGGCTTATCTTCCATTATAGGAATGCTCAGTATCCAATTGGACAAGTTTATGATTTCCAGTTTTTTCACGCCTGAAAAGTTTGCCATTTTTTCTTTGGGAGCAACGGAATTTCCAATTGTTGGCATATTGGCTAATTCCATTAATTCCGTTTTATTACCGCATTTGAGTTCTACCAATACCACAACTATGGGAGAACTTTATAGTGGAGCTGTCCGTAAAAATGCCATTCTGGTTTTCCCTTTGATGGCTTTATGTTATATTTTTGCTGATCCGATCATTATATTTTTATACGGTAAAATCTATGCTGAAGCAGCTGTCTATTTCCGCATCTATCTATTTTTAATGCCATTACGGATTGCGACTTTTGGCATTTTATTTCAGGCATTCGGGAAAACCAAATTCATAATGTATAATTCTCTCTTTATGCTGATTGCCAACGCTGTGTTAAACTATATATTAATCATCAATTTAGGAATGAAAGGCGCAGCAATTGCAACCGTTATTGTCACTTGGCTATCGGTTATAATTTATCTTATCCAGATTGCTAAGGTCTTAAAATTAAAATTACTGGACTTTTTCCCATTGAAGAAAATAGCCAGAACTGCTTTTGTAACTATTATTTCCCTCTTTCTCAGTTTTCTGATAATATGGCTTGGCAAACAAAATCTTCTCTTTGTAGCCATCGGAGGAATTGTGTTCATTTTGAGCTATTTATTACTGGGTAGAATAACCGGAGTTATTCTGGATTATGATATCCAGCTTGCCCAAGAACTTATTTATGATTTGAAAGGGAAGTTCAAAAAATGAATTATTATGCTGAATCCACTTGGAAAAATTACGATCCTGAACAGCAAGCAAATTTAAGGATTGCCAAACTATTATCGCTTTTCCCCGAAGATGTTCATAAAATATTAGATGCAGGTTGCGGAAATGGCATTATTACCAATAAACTGGTTGATAAATATCAGGTTACTGGTTTAGATATTTCTCCTGCCGCTTTACAATATGTTAAGTGCCCTACAGTTCAGGCACCTATTACAGATATACCTTTTCCAGATAGAAGTTTTCAAACCGTTATTTGTAACGAAGTTTTAGAACACTTAGATAATTCTGCTTTGCAAAAAGCGGTGCAAGAGCTTAAACGCGTCGCAAGTAAATACATTATCATCAGTGTTCCCCATCGTGAACAATTAGATAAGCACTACTGTAAATGTGCCAATTGTGGCTTTACGGAACACACTTATGGGCATTTACAATCTTTTTCTGAAAATACTTTAAGTGCCTTATTGGTTCCTGAATTTTCTCTTACTGCCCAAGAAATCTTCGGTCCCCAAAATAGGGATTTTAATCCCTTTTTACTTTATATTAAACAACATTGGCTAAAACAATGGTTTAATCCGCCTTCAGGAACTATCTGTTCCAACTGTGGAAAAAATGAATTCTTAAATAAAAAATCTCTCTTCACGAAGGCAATTAATTTCTGTAATAATATGTCAACGAAGCCGAGACCCTATTGGTTTATGGGATTGTTTGTTCGGCAGGATAACTGAATATGAAGAATTTACTTTATATTACTTATCACTTCCCCCCTACAGGCGGTTCCGGAGTCCAAAGAGGAATGAAATTTGCCAAATATTTACCACAATTCGGTTTTAACCCAATAATTCTCTGTGCTGATTATCGCTGCTTAAAACAAACCAAGGACTATACTTTACTAAAAGAACTACCACTCAGTATAAAAATTTATCGCACTTTCACTTTGGATGCGAACTGGTTTTTTAAACTGTTGTGGGGATTAAAATTAAATAAAGTAGTCACCTTTTTGCAACGGTGTATCTTGATTCCAGATATAGAAGTTCTGTGGTTACCTTTTGCTTTCCTTAAATTAAAAAAAATTCTTGCTACTAATCACATTGATTTAGTTTTTATTTCTGCTCCACCCTATTCACCGCTATTATTGACTAAATATTTCAAACACCGTTCTCAATTAAAGGTCTGTGCGGATTTTAGAGATCCTTGGAGTTTTGGTATTGGCAGAAAATTTATAAATCCACCTAAATTTATAAAGAAGAAAGAAAATCAATGGGAGAAAGAGATTGTTACTTTGGCAGATAAAATTATCTGTGTAAACAACAAAATGGTCGATGAATTCAGGCAACTTTATAATAAAATTCCAGAGGATAAATTTTGCTGCATAACCAATGGCTATGATGAATTAGATTTTCAGGTTTCTTTAAAAACATCTAAAAGCGATAAACTTAATATAATATACACAGGAAGCTTTTATGATTCTCTTCAACCCCAGATTCTTTGGCAAGCGTTAATTGAACTGATAAACAAAGAAGAAATAGACCCTCATAAAATAGTTTTTAAAATCTATGGTAAGAACTCCCCGAATTTTGTTTTAGGGAAATACTACCAGGATAACAGAATCAGTAATATGGTACATTTTTATGGCTATGTAGATCATAAATACAGTATAAAAAGTTTACAAACTGCTGACTTGCTTTTATTATATTCAGGATTTGGTAAAACCCAAAGAACTTTTATCCCCGCTAAAGTATATGAATATTTACGCAGTGGAAAACCTATTTTTGCTGTCATTGATCCCTTAAGTGCATCTTCAGAAATACTTTTACCGGGTAATACAACTTTTCTTGCTGATTCATCTTCTTGCAATTCTATCCAGGATACTTTCTTAAATATCTATAAGAATTGGGAACAAGGCAACTTGAAAGTTGAGCCCAATTGGGATTATATTAAAAATTTTGAACGCCAAACTCTAACTGCAAAGTTAGTGGAAATATTGTCCGCTCTTTAGTAATGAAAATCCTCATTATTCCTTCATGGTATCCTTATCCGAAAAAACCTTATGCGGGAAAATTCTTTATAGAACAGGCAAAGGCATTATCAGAAAACAGCAATTGGCAATTTGAAATCCTGAATTGGGGGCAGAATGAATACCAATTACAGATTAGGCATCCTAAAACTGCCATCACTAAAATATTTGCCTATTTAAGAGCAAGACCCTCAATGCGTAATCTATCTCCCAATTTAAAAGAAATTTGCATACCTCATTTAACTTGGACTAATAAACTTTTCTCTGGAAATATCAAAGCCCTAACCAATAAACTGGATTCTCTATCCAAGCCCGATCTTATTCATTCCTTTGTAACTTTCCCCGCTGGTTTTTTAGCTATGCACTTAGCCCAAAAATGGAAAGTTCCATATCTTATCACAGAACATAGCGGACCTTTTCCTTTTCCCGAATTTATCAAAAAAAACAAGGTCTCCAGCCAAATTACATTTCCCATGCAAAAAGCATCAGCTGTTATTGCCGTAAGCAGCTTTCTGCAACACCAAATTTTGGCTTCCTGCTCCGTTAAAAGCAATGTTATCCCCAATCTGGTAGATACGGAATTTTATAAACCCCAGGCAAAAACAGAACAGAGAAAACGCTTTTCCTTCTTTTCTTTAAGCGCATTAACACCGTCAAAAGGTGTTTTGGATTTAGTTGAAGCATTCCGATTAGCGGTAAATAAAGGTATGGATGCTGATCTATATTTGGGTGGATCTGGTTATTTGGCACCTAAAATAAGAAAATTAGTTATTCAATATCATCTGGAAAATAGAATTCATCTCTTAGGATATCTTACCCCTGAACAATCAGTTGCCCAATACAATAATTGCAATTGCTATATTTTACCAAGCCACCTTGAATCATTCAGTATGGTATTATTGGAGGCAATGGCTTGTGGAATACCATCAATTGCCACTAATTGCGGAGGACCAAAAGATATTTTAAGCATCGAAACAGGAGTTCTTATCCCACCTAAAAATCCTGAAATTATGGCAGATACGATGTTGAATATGATCGATAAAATAGATGCTTATTCTTCTAACGCTATCAGAGATATTTGTTTAAAACGCTTTTCCCCGGCTGTAATCTGCTCCGAAATTCTGCGTATCTATGCAAATGTTTGATCTTATGCTTAAGTTACAATTCCGTAACATTTCCGTAATGAAATAAGAGCAGTGCTACGGAAGTGTTACTTGCCTACAAGACAATCCACTATGTAACAAATAATTAAGCTAAAGATACTCAGCTACTGATGCCCAATCCTAATTTAGATATTTATTTAGCTACTTAGGACTTCTTCTATAACCTTAATCATTTCATCGCGCATAAATGGTTTTTGCAAAACTGCCTTGGCTCCAAGCTCTTTTGCCAAAGGTAGATAACTTGATGGACCGTATTTACTCCCTCCACTCATTGCGATTATTTTGATATTAGGTTTGCTTGCCATTAAGTCCTGAATTGTTTCCAAACCTTCTTTATTGGGCATAATGATATCCGTCAAAACAAGATCTGGATTAAATTCATCACAGATTTCTATGGCTTGATTTCCATCACCTGCCTGTTGAACAAAGTATCCCGCATTTTTTAACATTTGAACTAATACATTGCGGAAACTTGTATCATCTTCAACAACTAAAATTTTAGCCATTAATTGACCTCTTATCTTTTCTATATAATATTTTTTGCATACAATATTTATTCTATAAATAAACCATAATTTTTTATCCTCTTATTTGTAAAGGACGATTTTCGAAATATAGTTGGAATTCGCTAAAAATTGTTGATAATTATCAACACCTCTCGTAATAATAAGCTTTCTAAGGCAAAAAAATGGTGGCGAAACCCAGAATCGAACTGGGGACACAAGGCTTTTCAGGCCTCTGCTCTACCGTCTGAGCTATCTCGCCACACATTTTTCTCGTTTATTTTAACCGCTTTTCTTGTCAAGTAGAAAATATTTCATTTCTATATAGCTATATACTACAATGCGTTATATATCCATATTAGGTTCAGTGAAAAGTAATTAACATCGCAATGTAAGATTTGTTAACCGATTCTTGCCGTTTTTAAACGGAATGCTCAATATTCAGAGATAGGATTAAGTGGTTAACTATCTGCAAATGAGTTTGTTATAAGATAGCATCATGCAGTATGCAAGCAGCTAAAATGCCCCAAGGCTTTTCGGTTAGTTCAAATTTGAATTGTGCTTCTTCTAACAATCGTTGTAGATTTGTGCTTGACAATTATTTATTGCTATTATTTTAGAAAATTGATGTCCATAAATTCCCTTACTCTGCTATAACATATTCATAATCTGAGAGTTATAAATTAGGAGATAAATATGAAAAACCGGATTTGCCTCATTATCGCGCTTATCTTGTTAATCTGGATACCGGGATGTAAAAATAAACAAGAAACAATGCCAGCGAAAGAAACTACCAAAAATATAACCCCCTACACTCCTTTGCCTTCTTACAAAGAAGTGTTTCGTATTTTTAGTTCAAATGAAATAAAAGAGTATGCTTCCGTTATTCCAAACGACTTATATAAAACAGGACAGGATGACATGCGGAATTCTTTTTCCTTAGGCATAATCTCTCTGGATGCGATTTTTGCTGCCAAGGGACACAATAAAAAGCGTCTCAACCAATTTTACTCTCAAATGCAAACCCTTACTTCTCTTATTGGTTTTGAAAATGAAATCACTAAAATAAGTCCAGACCTGAAACCATTGCTGAATAAAGAACAGTGGTCGGACATAGAATCTATACTGGATTCATATATTAAGAAAATTGAAGATACATTATGGGAAAAAGAGAACTTTGAAGGTTATACATTTTATAAACTGGGAATTTGGATTGAGACCTTAAACCGCGTTTCAACAATGGTGAAACAAAATTATTCTGCGGATAAAACCAAAACTCTTGCCCAAAAAGATACTTTTAGCAGTTTGATAACAAATCTGAATAATATCAAGTCAGAAACAATCATCAATCAAGCCGAATTTCAGGAAACCGTGGGCTTGGTAAAACAACTGAAAGCTATAATTGATGCCAATTATGAGAATACATACACTTCTGAACAACTGGATCAAATAATATCGCTGACTAATCAAATTAAAGAGACCTTTAAAAAGTAACATTGATAAGCTGTTATGCTAATCGCAATCAGGAGATTAAGCACAATTTAATTTAGTGGAAAAGGAGTAAAATGAAGCGATTATTTTTAATCTTGGCACTTGGATTACTTACCATTTCTATTTTTGCCGAATCATATTTTTTTCGGGTAGAAGATAATCCTTGGGACGAAGGTAAAGCACTCGTTATCAAATCAAATGTAACTGCCGATACTGTTTATGTGCAGAAAGCGCTTGAGGACGGAACTTGGCAAACAATTTATACAGGTAACGGGAAAAACCTATCCTTCGTAGATAATGAGTTAACTCCCAATGTTCAATACAGATATCGTTTACTTATCCCCCGACCCGCTATGGGAGATAGTATATTTTTTATGGCAGTGGCAAAACCTAAAGAGCAATGGTTTTACTTAGATAAACTTTCTTATCTGCTAATTCTTTTGGCTGTTTCTATTGCGGTTATTTATTATGTTCAGAAAGCTCGCAAAGGCAAGGACTATTATATTCGCCGGATAAATGGATTGGATAGCATTGAAGAATCCATCGGCAGAGCCACGGAAAAGGGTAAGCCCATTTTATTTGTTCCCGGTATTGGTGACTTGGATGATATTCAAACCATTTCCAGTTTAACTATTTTAAGCCATCTGGCATATAAAGCGGCGGAATATGATACCGATATCATTGTCCCTTGTCGTTTTTCTATGGTTTTATCCGCTTCTCGCGAAATTGTAAAAGAAGCATATATCAAAGCCGGTAAACCCGATGCTTACAATCAGGATAGAATATTTTACCTTACGGATGACCAATTTGGTTATGTTGCTGGAATTGATGGAATTATGGTCCGTGAACAACCCGCCGCCAATTTTTTCCTGGGAAGTTTTTATGCTGAATCGTTAATTTTAGCGGAAACAGGTTTCAGTACTGGGGCAATTCAAACGGCTGGAACTGCCCAAGCAAGTCAATTACCTTTTTTTGTGGTTTCTTGTGATTACACTTTAATTGGCGAAGAACTTTTTGCTGCTTCCGCTTATTTATCGCGTGACCCCCAACAGCTTGGTTCTTTAAAAGGTCACGATTTCGGCAAGCTATTAGTTATTGTTCTTATTATAGTGGGCGTAATAACCGAAATGTCTGGCTGGAATTGGTTCAAGGCATTTTTTGAGGGGGCACAATGAAATACAAACTTCCGCTTATTTTTGCCTTCGTGTGTGGAATTCTGGTAGTAATTTCGGAATTTATTCCTCACCGTCCTTTTAATATGATGATTAGCACTTTGCAAGATTGGTTTATGATTATTTCTGGCTTTGCCATTCTATTGGGACAAATCAGTTTGTTTCAAGCGAATATAAAGAAAATCAAAGAGAAAAATCCTGATTGGGTCTTTTATCTTGCTGGCTTGATTAGTTTTACGGTAATGCTAATTTTTGGCTTGCTGTGGGGAACTCAGGAATATAGAGGAATTCTGGGCAATGGAGAAAATATCCAAGCAACGGTTGGAATGAAACCTTTTGATTACTTATTTGAAAATGCTTTTATGCCGCTTTCCTCAACTATGTTTTCTCTGTTGGCATTTTTTATTGCTTCAGCTGCCTATCGCGCTTTTATTATTCGTAGTTTTGAATCCAATCTATTAATGATTACGGCTGTAATAGTAATGTTAGGAAGAACCAGTTTTGGAGGAATGCTTACTTCCTGGCTTCCGGAAGGGCTTAGATTTTTGCATTTGCCCAATTTAAGCGATTTTATAATGGAATTTCCCAATTCTGCAGCTCAGCGGGCAATTTTGATTAGTGCCGCTTTAGGTATAATAGGAAGTAGCTTACGCATAATTTTGGGCATTGAAAGGTCTTATCTGGGAGGGGAAAAATGAGCACCAATAAAAACTCTCAGACAGAACGCAGAATAATCTACTTAGTTTTGTTGATTGCAGTTGCCCTACCTCTAATATTTCCCATTGGCTGGAAAACAGACGTCTCCAACTATACAAAAATGGCTTGGGATTTGGTTCAAAGCACTCCCGATTCTGCTGTTGTGCTTTTTTCTTTTGACTACGATCCTTCCACATTAACGGAAATTCAACCTATGGCAGAAGCAATGCTGGAACATTCTTTTTCTCGCAATCAAAAAATTATTGCCATAGCTCTCTGGCCTCAAGGCGTGCAAATGGCAGATCAGGCATTTACAGAAGTGCTGAAAAAATATCCCAATAAAAAGTATGGAGTGGATTATGTAAATCTGGGCTATAAAGTTGCTGGCATTGTTGCTATCCAAGCAATGGGAAAATCAATGCCGGAGGTTTTTCCCACAGATCAAAGTGGGACAAAATATGAAGATATTCCTATGCTGAAAAAGGTTAAGACCTTAAAAGATGTTGGCTATATTTGTTCCCTATCCAGTGGAACTCCTGGCATTAAAGAATGGGTTATGGCTGCGCGCGATCCTTTGGGAACTCCTGTTACAGGTGGAACAACTGCTGTCAGCGCTCCCGGTTTATTGCCTTATGTAAATAGCCAGAAACAACTTTATGGTTTGCTGGGTGGGCTAAAAGCTGCCTCAGAATATGAAACCTTGATCCATAAAATCGGTAGCGCCACTATCAAAATGGACGCTCAGTCCATCGCTCATCTTTTGATTCTGGTTTTTATCCTCATTGGCAATGTCAAAGCTTTTGTAACTAAGAAAAGGAGTGAACAATGAGCGGATTTATGGCTACATTTGGACTCTGGCTTTCGGTCTTTTTCACCTTAAGCATTTTCAGCTTCCTCTATAAAGATAATCCTTTTTATAAACTTTCCGAGCAAATTTTTGTAGGTCTTTCCGCTGCCTACTGGTTGGTGTATTTATATTACAGTGTTATGGTTCCCAATCTGTTTAATAAACTTTTCACCGATTTTAAAGGAAACCTGATTTTACTTATTCCAACCGCTTTGGGCTTGATGATGCTGCTACGCTTAATTCCCAAAGCACAATGGCTGAGCCGATATCCCATTGCCATTATGATTGGCACTTCTGCCGGTATAAATATGGTACGCTATGCTAAGACCGATCTATTAGGACAAATTAGCGCTACAATGATCAATCCTTTTGCCTCAGATAATGTTGTAACCGTAATTGGAAATATACTTTTGATCGTGGGAACTATCTGTGGAGTATATTTCTTTTATTTTAGCAAAAAACAGGAAGGCATCAGAGCGGTTCCTTCCAAACTGGGCATCTGGTTTTTGATGATTAGTTTTGGTGCTTCCTTTGGTTATACAGTTATGGCGCGTATTTCACTTTTAATTGGACGCTTGGAATTTTTACTGAAGGACTGGCTGCATATAATTAAATAGCGAGATAGCGAGATAGCGAGATGGTGAGATGGTGAGATGGCGAGATAGCGAGATAGTGAGATAATGAACAATAATAATGCGGATATGCTCTTCAGCGAGGTCTATAATAATGTTTTACCTTTTAGAGACCTAATTCTGCGCATAAGCAAAATTGCCAAAGTTATCCATCAACAAGGATGGGCAGAAGCTAATGCTGGAAACATTTCTATGCGTATATCCAATTTGCTGTTGCCCTTTATCCAAAATAGCGGCTGGGAAAATAATTATCCTTATCAGGACTGGTTTTTGGTTTCCAGAACGGGAAGTCGTTTTCGGGATATGATGGATGAGCCGGAGAACTGTTTAATGATAATCGGAATTGATGCTGAAGAACATTTCTTCCCTGAAAATGCAAAACCTACTTCGGAATGGCTCTGTCATCGTAAACTGCAAGAAATGAACAAAAATACTAATCTATCTTGTATTCTTCATACCCATCCCACTGAAGTTATTGCTCTTTCCCTTAGCTCCGTTTTTCAAAATAATAAAAAACATCTGCAACGCCTAAATCAATCCTTTGTGGAAGTGCTGCCTGAAATGCAGTTATTTCTTCCCAAAGGTATTGCCGTAGTTGACTATTCTCTTCCCGGCAGTTCTATTTTAGCCCAAAATAGCTGTAAATGTATAAAAGATAAACAAGCGCTTATCTGGGAAAAACACGGTCTCTTGGTCTTGGCTGAAAATCCCGATTTGGCATTAGACCTCACAGAAGTAATTAATAAAGCCGCTAAACTGTGGCTGATAAAAGGTCTGGAGAATTAGGGATTAGTGGAAAGGTGGAAAGGTGAAAAAGTGGAAAGGTGGAAAGTGGAATGGTGGAAAAGTGGAATGGTGGAAAGTGAAAAAGTGGAAAGGTGGAAAAGTGAAACAAGGTGATAATATTCGTTGCAAATCTTCCGTAGCCGGAGCTCGCTGAAGCTCCGCAAGAAAGTTGAAAAGTGAAAAGTGGAATGGTGGAAAAGTGAAAAGTGGAATGGAAGAAAAGTGGAAAGGTGAAAAAGTGGAAAGGTGAAACAAGATGATAATTTTGGTTGCAAACCTGAGAGCATAATAATCCCTTTCATCGTTAAGTATGTGACAGAACACTCACTATAGTTACAAAATTTCCACTATGGATGTTAATCCCTATAGTCGCGATAATTATTTTTATTATAGACCTGCTCAACTCACAGTAAATTGTTTTGAATCAGTAAAATCTATATTCTTATCATATCTATGAAATCGGGGTTATCTAAAAAAGATATTTCGTTGAACTTGACAAGAAAACAAGCTATCAGAAATTGAAAATATGTATAGAAGAAAAAGGACTGAAGATGGACATAAAAGAAAACACGCCTGAAATTAGTGAAGAGAAAGCAGGAATCTCCAATTTTATCCGCTTTATTATCGAAAAGGATTTAGAAAGCGGAAAACATAAAAATATTATAACTCGCTTTCCTCCTGAGCCCAATGGTTATTTGCATATCGGCCATGCCAAATCAATCTGTTTGAATTTTGGGTTGGCAAGGGATTATCAGGGTCGCTGTCATCTGCGTTTTGATGATAGCAATCCAGTGAAAGAAGATGTGGAATATGTTAATTCCATTATGGAAGATGTCCATTGGCTGGGTTTTGATTGGGGTGAGCATTTATACTATGCTTCGGATTATTTTGATAAACTATATGAATTTGCAGAGTATTTAATAAATGAAGGCAAAGCATTCGTTTGTGATCTTTCTTTGGAAGAATTGAAAGAATACAGAGGCACTTTAACAGTTCCCGGCAAAAATAGTCCCTACAGAAATCGCAGTATAGAAGAGAATCTTGATTTATTCAGAAGAATGAAAGCAGGTGAATTTCCGGAAGGAAGCAGAACTTTACGAGCCAAAATTGATATGGCTTCTCCAAATTTGAATATGCGCGATCCAGTTATTTATAGGATAAAAAAGACCCATCATCACAGAACTGGAAATGACTGGCAAATTTATCCTATGTATGATTATACTCATTGTGTCTCAGATGCCTTGGAAGGAATTACACACTCTATATGCACTCTGGAATTTGAAGACCATAGACCTTTATATGATTGGTTTTTAAACCAATTGCCGGTTCCTTGTCATCCCCAACAAATTGAATTTGCCCGTTTAAATCTTGCCTATACGATAATGAGCAAACGCCTTTTGTTGGAATTAGTAACTAACCATTTAGTTAGTGGTTGGGACGATCCCAGAATGCCTACCATCGCGGGAATGCGCAGACGAGGTTTTACTCCGGAAGCAATTCGGGAATTTTCCGATCGGATTGGTGTTTCCAAAGCCAATTCTCTGGTTAGTGATGAATTGCTAATGTTCTGTGCCCGCGAGGATTTGAATACTAAAGCCCAAAGAAGAATGGTTGTGTTAAATCCTCTTAAATTAACCATCACTAATTACCCTGAAGATAAAATTGAAGATTTTGATGCTGAAAACAATCCCGAAGATACTACTGCGGGAGTAAGAAAAATCAAGTTTTCGCGCCATCTTTATATAGAAAAAGATGATTTCAGTGAAAATCCGGAGAAGGGTTGGTTTCGTCTTGCCTTGGGGAAAGAAGTTCGATTAAAATATACTTATTATATCACTTGCAACGAAGTTATAAAAGATAACGAAGGAAATATTATCGAATTGCTTTGCACTTATGATGAAAAATCACGCGGGGGTTGGACTGAAGATGGACGCAAAGTAAAAGGAACTTTGCATTGGGTTTGTGCGGAGAGCGCTATTCCTGTAGAAGTGCGTTTATATGATCGTCTTTTTACTTTAGCTGATATGAGTAATATGGAAGAAGGCAAGACATATAAGGATTACTTGAATCCAAATTCACTCATAGTTAAATACAACTGTCTGGCAGAAGAGAATCTAAGTAACGCAGAAATTGGTGATCATTTTCAATTCTTGCGAATTGGCTATTTTAATACTGACTATGACAGTAAATCAGATGCATTAGTTTTCAACCGAATTACAGAATTAAGAGATAGCTGGGCAAAGCTCAGTAAGAAAAAATAGATAGGAGGATATTATGATTTACAAAGTGGTGCTTGTGAAAATCGATCAGCGTAGCTCAGAAGCTACCAAGGTTCAGGATATTTTAACTAAGTATGGATGCAACATTCATGTCCGTTTGGGTTTACATGAGGTCTCCAATTCATTCTGTGCCAATGATGGCTTAGTAGTTTTGGAAGTTCAAGGTGATCAAGACATCCTGGAAAAGATGATTCTGGAACTGAATGCTCTGGAATATGTGCAAGCTAAGTTAGTTGAAATGTAATCATTTCCAGCGGTATTTTCCTAAAGTTCCTCGCACAGCATAAAAAATGAACTGCGCGGGAAAGATCAGGATTTGAACAGGATACAAAAAGCCGAGTTTGCTTCTTCCAATTTGTCTCAAATGGCTTTGTGAAAAAGCAAATTCGGCTGTAGTTTTTAGGATCAGGGAGAGCAGAATTGGTTTGTTGCTTTTGTTTTTGATCATTTGCCAGAGAGCAACATAAAAAAGGCAAAAATAGACAAAAACAAATGCCGAAAGTGCCTTTAACCACCAGGGATAATATTTAAATTTGGAAGCGCGGCGAATATTGGTTTGGTAGTGTTTTTTTCTGTCTGAACCATCAATGGAGACAACTTGCATTGCCAGTGAAGGATTATAAGCGCCTTTCTTTATATGAGGCATCATTTTCATCAATAAAAGGTCATCATCTCCTGATCGTAAATGGCCAATACCATCAAAACCGCCGCTTTCATCAAATACTTTCTTACGGTAAATCATATTACAGGCACTACTGGTAAATGGAATCTTATAATATAAACCCGCAGACGCCAATCCATAATAGATACTGCGTTCGAAATTTTTTAAGCGAAAGATGGTTCCGCCCTTTGTTCTTTTTAAAATAGAATAGGAAAGCAGGTAATCTGTATCTTCATCCAAAGAGCGATTTATTTCTTTCAGCCAGGAAACAGGAACAGAGCAATCCGCATCGGTAAAAGCCAAGATATCAAAACGGGACATATTAATTCCCTGTTGAACGGCAGCTTTTTTACCTATTAAGGGAGGCGTTTCTATATAAAAATCTATTACTTTCAAGTTTGTAATATTGTTTTGGTTGGCTAACCATTCCTTGCTGCCATCATCGCTATG
>JBDKSF010000064.1 GCA_039680785.1 Candidatus Cloacimonas sp. | reverse complement strand
CTTGCTCACTCTATTTATCTCTCAAAGAACTTTATCCCTGACTCGCTCGCCAGGTTGTGTCATCCTTTAAACTCCCCCTTTTCTGTCAATACCTTTTTTCTCTACTTCCCACCCTTAAATACCTCCTGCCTCCACTATCATCCTATGTGACATTAACTTAGAGGTAGAAAAAAATATTATTATTTCTGCTAAGACATTCGCTTTAAAAGTTCAATTTGACATTTTAGAGAACATAATTATACTATAATTGAAAGAAAACAAGAGGTGAATTTGAAAAATCGGCTTATAGTAATCGGATGCGTGATATTAACGGCTTTAGCCATAATTTTTGGATATAAAATTTATACTACGCCTGAAGGTAGCGATTGTGCGTATTCCTCTACGCTTGATATTTTAGCAGAACCCGTTCAGAAAACCAATTCGGAAGCATTTATTCCCATTCTGGAATTAGGAAGCAAAAAATATACTATAATTCCGGTTGCAGATTATAGGATAGCAGGAATAGTTGTTAGTAAAAAGAAATATTACAATGGTTTTATGAGCGAATTATCTCCTTATGATTTTGCTCTCATTTGGGGGAAAGCACCTGATTATTTACCTTACATCAAATTTGATCAGGTAGTGCGTTTTTGTTTGTATAAGTATCAAAATAATGCTCCGATTGATGTCAAATACTTGAATGCGCATTTTAGCAATAATCATTTAATCCCTGCAGACAAAAATATCAAGCGCGCGCTGGGAAAAGTGCAAAAGAAGGATAAAGTGCAATTAGAGGGTTATTTAGTAAATGTTTTAGGGCAGGATCAAAAAAAGCGTTTTAGTTCTTGGAATACAAGTAAAACCAGAATAGACGAGGGCAATGGCGCGTGTGAAATTATTTATGTAACTCGTTTACGCATCAATAATAAGGAATACATATAGTGAACAGCCCGTCTGCACGAAACAAAAATAAAGGGGCAGCATTTGTTACTGCCCCTGATAGATGTTATTTTTTATTGGTTTTTGGCGTTTTTGCAGCAGGTTTAGATTTGCCATCCCGATAGGAAAACCACCAATCATAACCCTCGATTTCACCTTTTTTAATTTTGCCGAGACGCTCATTTGCCGCTTCCACAGTTGCAGCGGCAGGAATAATAACCTTATCTCCAATCAGTTCATTTTTGGGCCAATTGGCGGGCATCGAACAAGCATTATTATCTGAGAACTGCATACCTTCAACAATGCGGAGAATTTCCTCCATATTGCGTCCGAGTTCTTGTGGATAGTATAGAATAATTCTGATTTTGCCTTTATCATCGACAACAAATACCGCACGGACTGTATTGGTTCCTTTTCCGGGATGAATAAGTCCTAATTTGTTTGCTACTACGCCAGTATCGGCAATAATGGGAAATTGAATTTCTACGCCAAGATGTTCTTTAATCCATTCTTCCCATTTAATATGGGAAAATACTTGGTCAACACTAAGCCCGATAAGCTCCGTATTTAAAGCTTTGAATTTAGGGTATAATTTTTGAAAAGCAACAAATTCGGTTGTGCATACGGGTGTAAAATCTGCTGGATGGCTAAAAAATACGAACCATTTCCCCGCCATATCTTGGGGAAGATTCATAATACCTTTGGTAGTAACGACGGTCATCTCGGGGAATAAATCCCCTAATAACGGCATACCTTCTCTTGTTTCCATTTTTTTCTCCTTTATAGCTAATTTGTCTATTTATATAATAATGCCAAAATGACAAAAAACAAATATTTATTTGCTGAAATGCAGAAAATGAATCAATCGGACACAAAAGATAGGAGTATCATATTAGGAGATAGTAAAATAGGTGATAAAAATATACTTAGAAAGCCCATCATTTAGGGATATACTCACCCGAGTTGGGCAGTAATAATCGCCTACACCCTAACCATCTGCTACTCAATAGTTTCTCGTAACCAACCCATATTACGATACGGGATGGTTATGCGATGGTTATGGAATGGTTATGAGTTTGGAGTATGGAGGAATTGAGAAATAAAAAGCGGAGGAACAGCGTCCTCCGACTACACATTTTGCGGAAGAATGTTATCCTCCGACTACACATTTTGCGGAAGAATGGTATCCTCCGACTACAAATCTATTTTACAAAGGCAGGGAAACACGCTTGCCAGTTTTGGCTGAACGGTAAATTGCTTGAATGATTTCTACAGATTTTCTTCCGTCTCTTCCGTCGGTAGCGGGCACATCTTTCCCTAAAAGAACATCTATAACATTGCGGTAGTAGGGGTTATGCCCAAAACCATAAACATTGGGTGGTTGATAATTTGCATCTTGGGCAATGCGATCATCGTCGTCATAGTCCTCAAATTCCCATTTTTCTATTTTATTCACTGCCACGCCTCCGATTTTAACGGTTCCTTTTTCTCCAATGATAGTTATGGAGCCCTCAAAGTTTTTAGGAAAGGTTAACATCGTGACATTTAAGGTGGCAATAATTCCATTTCGAAAATGAAGGATGGCACAACCCGTATCTTCAGCTTCAATTCTGCGAGCCATAGTTGCCGTGTATGCCATAACGCTGTCCACATTTCCCAAAAGCCAATAAAGTGCATCCACATAATGACTTGCCTGATTCATAAATGCCCCGCCGTCAAATTCCCAAGTTCCACGCCATTTTTCGGCATCATAATATGCTTGAGGTCTTTGCCAGAAGACATTGGATTCCGCTAAATAGATTCTGCCAAAGCGTTCTTTATCAATTGCTCTTTTAAGAAGTTGCATAGTAGAATTGAGGCGATTTTGCTTAACCACGAAAAGTTGAACATTATTGTCGTCACATTTTTTAATTAAGGCATCGGCAAATTCGATATTAGTCGCCATCGGCTTTTCGGTTAATACATTGATTTTATGATTCGCTACATCCATACCTATTTGGGGATGTAACCCACTGGGAGTGCAGATAGAAACAAGGTCTAAATTTTCTTTTTCCAACATATCCTTATAATTGGTATAAAGTTTTTTAATTCCATAGTTCTCAGATACTGTTTGTAATCTGGAATCAATTATATCGCAAGCAGCGATAAATTCCGCTTCCGGAATTTGAGAAACGGCTTCAAAATGGTTTTTGGAAATTCTGCCACAGCCAATAATTCCGAGCTTAATTTTGTCCATAATATAACTCCTTCATCTTAATCATTTATAGATAGATACCAATTGCACATTTCGGCAATGCTGTCTTTTAGTGAAATTCTTTGGCTAAAACCTGCCGCTTTTGCTTTTTCAGCCGTAAAATAAGTTGCGGTTCCCAGTTTTCTCATTCTATCACTATTTACGGGCAGGTCTATATTTAGTAGCTTAGCTGGAATATCAAATAAATAACCAATTCCAATCGCTGCTTTTAAAGGTATTTTAATTTTCGGCATTTTAAACCCGGGATTGCTGCAAATAAGCTCCATCAGCTCTTTTAAAGTTAAATACGGCTCATCAATGCAGTTATAATGTTCGTAACCCGGTTTTAATTTTTGAATGGCAAAAAGGATCATATCAATTACAGTATAGATGGAAACAATAGTTTTTATATGATTGCCTTCACCGATCGTAATATACGGTCTTCTATGCAAAGTATCTATCAGTTTATATGTATTGGTAATGTTGCAAGGACCAAAAATGGCAGCAGGACGCAAAACAATCAGTTCATACTTAGGATTTTTCTCCTGCCATTGTTTGCAAAGTATCTCTCCGGCAAGTTTGGATGCGCCATAATCGCTGTCAGGATCATAAGGAGAGTCCTCGTTTGCTTCTCCTTGAGGGTGACCAAAAACACCTACTGAACTGATGTAGATGAGTTTAGAAATATTATGCTGTTCGGCAAACTTCAAGAGAGCTTTGGTGCCATATTTATTATGACTGTAATATTCAGCTCGAGAAATGCCAAAATCATTTTTTGCCGCGGCACAATGAATTATCAAGTCAAGCGGGCTGTTATACTTTTTAAAATAAGTATCAGAGACATTATTCAGCTCTTTAATAGACCGGATATCACCTATCATCGTTTCCGGATGTTTTTTATAATCACATTGGTCACTGATATCGATTCCAATAACTTTATGTCCCTCTTCTTCTAATTTCCACATTAAATTGGAACCGACAAAACCATTGCTGCCCGTAACTATTATATTCATTTCCGCTCCTTTAGCGTAAAGGTTTCCATAGTTCATACTTCTTGTTTTGGAGAAAATGGATAAAGGCAACTGCAGATGAAAATACCATTGCTACTAAATATCCTGCCAAACCGGTTAAAGGTATATGTTTTCCTTTTGCCTGACTGATTAGGCATAAGGTTCCAAGCAAATATAAAATGACCTGCAAAATAAAAACTATCCTATAGAAACATATTGAAAGCAAAAAAGCGTTGGAGATGAATCCTGTCAATACAAAAACAAAAAACAACCACCGCAACAGCTTGTGCGAAAAAAAGATAAAACTGACAGCCGGATAGCGAAAAGGATTTAATATTCCTATATTTCGCTTTAGAACAAACCATTCTTGGGTAATAATCCTAATTTTTCTCTGAACTTCATCCGTTGCTTTTTCTGATTCATCTTCCGATATTATGGCTTTGGGCTCATAATCTGCTCGGTAACCTTTTTGAATTGTAATGAGGACTCTCTCAAAATCATCTGGACTATGCGGACTGATTTCAGTAAATAATTCCTTTTTAATTAAATAAACTGGTCCATTGGCGCCAATTAAGGTCTTAAATCTGGAATCCAACAATTTAAGAAATGACTCATATTTCCAATAAAATCCTTCTCCCGATTGCTGCTTTCCTCTTTTAACCATATTCACTTCTCCAGAAACCATACCATTTCTATTATCCGAAAGCATTTTTTTCACTAATAACTTAACACAATCGGGCTTAAAAATACTGTTTGCATCTGTAGATAATATATACTCAGTATCAAGCATTGGCAAAACTAAATTATGCGCATTTTGTTTTCCTGCCCTCGGTTTTTGAATTACTAAGGATATATTTTGGTCTATGTATTTCTCTACTATTTCATTGGTTTTATCGGTGGAATCATCAGAAATTACTATCATTTTTATTTTATCTTTGGGGTAATCCAAGTTCAAAAATGACTGGACTTTTGCTTCAATTATCTTTTCTTCATTATAAGCAGGACATAGAACTGTAATAGAAGGATATTCATCGGGTTCTGGATATAGAGATTTCTTTTTTCTAAACAGAGCGTTGAATATGAATAAAATCAAGCCATACCCGAAAAGATGGTAAGCTAAAAGTAGCCATGAAACCCAGAATACTATCTTCGCTAAGGTCATTTATAATCCTTTACATCCTATTCAATAACAGTTTAACAATCTGTCAATCTTAGCAAATCACATTTATAATCAGAGGTGAGCTGTCAAGCAGAATTCACTTTGAAACCTTATGGAATTTTGTTTTGCAATTGACAAAAAGGCAGGGATTATGTTTATGGCATTATGAATTATTATGATGTAAAGCTTAATGCTGAGCTCCCAAGAGAAAAATGTCGCAGATAAACCTGAAAAAAAATATAATAACCAGCGGCAGTTTCAGAATAGTAATCTTGGTACTGTCATTTTTGATCAGCTGGATTAGTGCGCGATATTTAGGTGTAACCTTAAAAGGTGAATACAGTTATCTGATCACTTTATGCGGTTTTATGTGGACAATTCTGGATTTAGGTGTATATAGAAGTTATCCATATATCGTGCGTAAGCACCCGGATGAAGTTCAGACATTGTTTGGGTGGACAATCCTTACTGTGTTTTTCGAAATAGTGGTTATGACCTCTATCGGAGTTGCCTTTCTGGATTTTTGGAATAAACTGATTGGCTATCAACTAAGCCCTGTAAAAATAATTTATCTCATAATGTTTGTTTCCTTGAACAAAGCATTTATGCAACTGCAGGCAATATATATGGGGATGGATAGAGTTCTGGAAAATTCCCTTTCTCATTTTATAATCTCGGCGGTATTCTTTGTTCTTTTATTAATTGGTTATTTTACACTTTTAAAAGTTGATAGAATAGATGTCCTGTTGGTGTTTAACTTGATAGGAATGGTTTGCAGTATTTTATATCTTGCTTTTCGTAATCGGTGGAGCAATTGGTATAAAGAAATTAATTTTAGAACAATCAAGCTGCTTTATAGTTTTGGATTCCGAGTATTTCTATCCTCCTTATTCATAATGCTGTTAATTAGAGCTGATATTGTCTTAATTAAGCACTTTCTAAATTTTTCGGAAGTAGGTATTTATTCTTTAGCTGCTCATATTGTAGATTTCATTCAGATTGCCTCTAACCTCGTAGGGGGCTTATTATTTGTCAAGCTTTCCGATATTGAAGATGACATAAGTAAATGGCTTCTGCTAAAGAAAACCCTGCTGATTTTTTTCTTTTTTATTACTTTGGCGAATCTGGGTTTTGGACTAATTGGAAAACCAGTGATGCAGATAATGTTTGGAGCTGATTTCGTTCCTGTTTATTATGTCTATTTTTGGTTGATGCCGGCAGCTTATGGACTTAGTTTTGGATCTCTATTTAATAACTATCTGAACAGTAAAGGTTTTCCAATAATCAGTATTATCCTTCCTGCGATAGCTTTGGTTTTGAATATTATTTTAAATATGTTGTTAATACCTACGATGGGAATTAACGGTGCCGCTCTTGCTACAAGTATATCTTATTTTCTTTGGTTTCTTCTGATTGTCTATTTTGAACAGCGCGACAGTAAAGGCAAAATGTTGCATTATCTTTTACCTACCTGGAAAGATGTAACTGACCTCCATCGAGAGACAGTAACCGAAATTAAAGAGATGATGAATAATATATCCCGCAAGAAAGCTTAAGGATAGAGCTATGAAAGATGAACCAGTAACAAAAGTATTAGTAATTCACACTTGGGGTATTGGTGATTTGATATTATTAACTCCTGTCCTGCAAGCAGTAAAACAAATATATCCAAAACTGGAACTGGAAATTCTTTTCTTTCCTGAATCAGCGGCAATTCCTGTTACAAATGCTCCCTTTATAAGTAAAATACACTTTACCGGTTGGAAAGCTAACTTGCTTATTCCCACAATTTTAGCTCTGCGTAAGCAAATATATGGAGCAATTCTTTTTTCTTCTGGAGTAAAACCTTGGAAAACATGGCTATTTATGCTGCTCTTGAAAGCCGAAAAGAAGATAGGTGAATATAGAACTATCCGCTACCCTGGTTTATCTATGTATATTAAATTTAATCCTGCATTTTCCAGAACCCATAGTAATTATGCACTGTTTGAGAGTTTTTTAAATTTACCTTCTTGGGAAGATGCACTTTCCAAGCAAAATGACTTACATTTACATCCCTATTTTCATTTAGCCGAAGAAAATCAGAAGTGGGCAGAGAAATTCTTACTTGAGCATAAACTTGCAGGAGAAAAAGTTATTGGCATTCATCCTGGTTGTTTAGCTAAAAACAAACATAGAAGATGGAGTAAAGAATATTTTATAACTCTGATAAACAAATTGCAAGAGCACTATTCCTATCCAATTCTCATTATTGCAGGACCGGATGAAATTGAAGTAGGAAAAGCAATTCAGGCAAGAACGAACACTTTGATTTTGAGCAATGCACCATTGGCAAATGTGGCAGCTGTAATTTCACACTTACATTTCTTTATCAATACAGATTCTGGTTTGGGACATATTGCTTCCTGCTTTGGGATAAAGGGTCTAACGATTTTTGGCCCTGCCAATGAAGCTCAAACAGCTCCTTTTTCTGCTAATAGCCATATTATTCGTTATCTTGTTTCCTGTGCTCCTTGCATTGAAAAGAAAAAGAAACCTGAATGTGCATTAGATTGTCTGGTTAAGCTCACTCCGGATATGGTATTTAAACGCGTTCAGGAACTGCTGGATTGACCTTTTTCATAAATTGCTAATAGCTGCCTGCAGGTCTCTTCCCTGGAATATTGTTTAATCGTTTCAGGAGAGTTATCAAACTGAGCGGGTTTTTGCAGAATGTCCATAATGTGCGCTTTTATCTGTTCTTTATCATTAATATAGGCATATTTGCCGCGCTTGGTTTCGTTTAATATTTTCTCCAGATTGCTTTCCCTGGGACCTAAAGCCAGAATGGGTTTGCCACACCGTAAAAGTTCAAAGAGCTTACCCGGATACCAATATTTAGCGCTGGGGCTGTCCGATAGAATAATCAGATTGATATCCGCACCCAGAGAATAAGCAATTGCCTCGCTATGTTTTTGATAGCCAAGATATTTATAGCTCGTATAATCGGAAGCGGCAATGCTTTGCAAAATAGCTTTATCTATGTTACCTATATGAATTACCTGATAGTTATTCGGTAAGCAGTCCTCCAGTGCCTTCAGTAAATTTAAGGGAGAACCATAAACCTTGGTTAACTTGCCCATTAAAACAAGTGTCGGCTGATCAAACTTTTTCGGCGTAATTCCCTTAAAATCATCTTCATCATAACCGTTGGATATATAGAAGGATTTTTCTTGCAACCAGCTATGTTTATTTATATATTGCAATCGGGTTTCCGGGGTAACAAAAACAGCTGCATCACAAGTTGCCAAAACTCTATCATCAGTTTTGCATATTTTTTTAAATCTAAAAGGCAAAACCATTTTATCAAGTAAGGGACCAAACTGCCAAGAGTCCCTATAGTCAGCAATCCAAAATATTTTATCTTTATACTTCTTTTTTAGCGCGATACCGACCAGAAACGCAGAATAGGGATAAGCTGTAATAAAGACATTTCTAATTTTGTGTTTATCGATTAATTTAACTGCTTTCCAATAAGCAAAAGGCATCCAACCAATCTGTTTGTCATAAGGAAAAAGAAAATCATTGATTAGCTTTAGAAATCCCCAAAATCCTTTGATTATTTTTGAATGGGGAGCTGTATCTTCAAAGCGGGCATCTACCATTTTGTTTTCTTCGGGATTTTTGATACCCAAGCCAGCAACTCTGTAAATATGTGCCTCCTTGGGGATTTCTTGCAACAACGAATAATCTACCACCTTTCTCACCGGCTTGTCAGGAGCAATAATATGCACCTCCCATCCGGCTCTTACAGCATATTTAACGAATTT
The DNA here is from genome assembly GCA_039680785.1 of Candidatus Cloacimonas sp. Classification (NCBI taxonomy): domain Bacteria; kingdom Pseudomonadati; phylum Candidatus Cloacimonadota; class Cloacimonadia (SeqCode); order Cloacimonadales (SeqCode); family Cloacimonadaceae (SeqCode); genus Cloacimonas (SeqCode); species Cloacimonas sp. (SeqCode). Next base: position 17,434 of record JBDKSF010000064.1, on the reverse strand, counting down.
TAAAGGTCTTTGCACACCGCTTTGACCCGTGGGTGGAAATTCGTTGATAATCATCAAGATTTTATTTTTGTTCATACACTTTTATCACTCTTTGAATAAGCTCGCTAAGCATATATTTTTCTTTCACTAATATCTGCCCAGCTTTTGCCATTTCTTCTTTTAGGACAGGATTGTTTATTAGTAATTTGATTTTATCGGCAAGGTCTTTACTGCTTTTTGGTTCTGCAAAAAGTGCTTCTGCTCCATCTTTTGCCAAGCCGTAAATACCTTCATTTCTAATTCCAATAACAGGTAATCCAGCGAACATCGATTCCAAAAAAACAATGCCAAATGTCTCACTATAACTTGGTAAAACAAATAAATCGAACAAAGGCAGAGTATTTCTTAAGAAAGCATTATCAATTCTGCCTGATAAAGTTACCTCTTTAGCAACATCGCAAGAATGAACCTTGCGTTCAATATCATTTCTTTTTTCGCCTTCTCCTACAATTAGAAGTTGGATAAGGAATCCTTCCTTTTTCAGAATAGAAACTGCTTCAATCAGATAAGAAAAACCCTTGTCGGTAACCAGATTCCCTATACTGATAATCTTAAAATAATCATCATATAGTTTTTTCTTAAAATTATCTATTAATGCGGGTTCAACAGATATCGGTTCAGTTATGCCGTTTCCTATAACTGTTACTTTCTGATTATAGGGTTTTGCCCATTCAGCCAATCTGCTGTTGACAGTAAATATATGATTCCATCTTGTTAATGTCCGACCTAAAGCCCATTTATAAAACTTAATTCTGGGGTTATTCATTAGAAACGCAGGATGAGTTCGGATATTATGTAAGGTTAAATATTTCGGAATAGGGAGCTTATTTAGCCAGGGCTTCAACCAAAATAATTCCGGAATATGACGGTAATCATGAATGTGTATGATGTCCGGTTTAAATCTTTTATAGCATCTTTTTATAACTGGCAAAGCTAATATTCTATAAGTTATCAGTGAAGATAAAAAAAACTTTTGCCAATAGGGATAGCAGATTATCTTGGCGTCAAAACCATCCTGATGATGTTGATAAATAATAAAAGGATTTTTGTCACAAGCAGCTACCACCTGAATCTGATAGAACTTTGATAACTCAATTGCCTGCTTCTGAACAAATACACCATTTACAGGATTAAATTTATTAGGATATAAATCTGTAATCAGCAGTAACTTTTTTTGGGGTGTTTGCATCTATCACTTAATAATGAAGCAGCATACTGATATCCTTATATTATTTTGAAAAAATAGGTCGTCAGTATGCTGTTTTCTGGATAGTCGGAGCTCGCTGTCTTCATTTTTTTAAGGAGAAACAGCGTTCTCCAACTACCCAATTTTGTGGAGAAACAGATTTCTCCGGTTATTTCATCATCACCATTTTCTTAGTGCTGCTATAAGTTCCTGATTTCAAACGAAACAGGTAAATTCCACTACTTACCGGCTTCCCATTATTATCTTTCCCATTCCAAACAATGCTGTTTATGCCTTGAGCAGCAATTGTATTAAATGTTTTAACAATTTGCCCCTTATTATTATAAATAGTTATATCAACAGGAGCTGATTTTTCCATATTAAAACGAATCGTTGTTTCCGGATTGAAGGGATTGGGATAATTGCCCAATAATTTTATTGTTCCAGGAGTTAAAACATCATCATCAATGGCAACGGGATTAAAATCACTAAGCATTCTGGGGGTTACTTGAACAGCTGTGTTATATTGAGTAACAATCACATACACATTAAAATTACCTTCGTGCATCGGAGTTCCGATATAATCTGCATCCGAAAATTGAGTTCTCATAACAACTGTTCCTGTATCATCTAACATATCATAGCTGGTTAAGGCGGCATAATTTCCGATGGGAGACGCAAAATGAACATTATTCAGACGGACTAACCGAGATTGATACAATTCCATATCACTATTGATTTCCGCTATAGTTACCACCTGAGGAATAATAGTATGTCCATGAGAAGTTGCAGGATTAGGATTTACTTGGGGCCAAAACTGAAGCATTCCAGTAGTATAACGATTTAAAGTTCCCGTGATACCTGTAATTCCATCTCCAATATTATAAGTAGTGGTTATGATACCAGAATAGTCATCAATAAGAATGGCACCAGTATTGTCCTGAATGAACTTTTGGTGACGCCATGCCTGTTGCATTGTTAAAATTACTTCATTTGCCAGTTGATAGATAGTTGTTCCATCAGCAACAGAAGCTCTGAGAGCAGCTATATTCGATATTTGAACCGGAAAGATATAATTTGCGGTAGCTGTATAAGAAGGATTATAGCCAGTGGCAAACGCTTTAGCTTTAATAGTAGTATTTGTGGAAATTGATATAGGTGCAGTATAAAGAGTTGATGTCTCACTTGGCTCATTTCCATCCAGAGTATAACGAATAGAGGCACCAGTTGTTTCGGTGGTAATAGTTACACTGATAGGATTGGCATAAACGCCTGAAGCAGGATTGAAAACAGGTGTTGCAGCTTGTTCGGGAGCATTGGGATTAAATGTATGTTGACCCAAATCAGCAAAATAGTTCTGAGGTTGAACAATCCACTCAGAATCATCTTGGTTGGTTCCAGCTCCAGCAACAAAATCAGTATTACCCTGAATAACTGTTGGTTTACGAATTAAAGTATGTTCTGCAGTAGCGGAAGCAGTTCCGGCCACAGGCCAATTAGCAGTTCCGGGATCCTGTTGATAGACACCAATGATATCAATCAATGTAGTTCCGTGAAATAATCCCACTACATCATTACCATTATAATAAGTAACGGTAGAAGTTATATTGGCAATAGCCAAGATAGATGCTTCGGCTCCCGAATTAGCAACAACATAAACCTCTCCGTCGTCCAAAGTTCCGCTCATTGTTAAGAGATTGGTTGTGCTCCATGTTCCACCGTTGGAAGCCAATTTAAGAGTATATGCGGATAAATCAACAGGGTCACCAGTTCCATTGAAGATCTCAAGTGCCTTATTGTTACTTGTCCCTTCCACATATTCGGAGATAAAAAGGTCGGCTGCTACTATCTGACCAAATATAAATGTCACGGTAGCCAGCATAAGGATTAGAATAAGTGCTCTTTTCATTATAGTTACCTCACTTTAGTTAAAATTTCCAAAGCACAATATAAAAAAGAACCTGCGAACAGAAAACTGTCACATCGATCTAAGATACCTCCATGTCCTGGAAGCAAATTAGAACTGTTCTTCACTTTACAATATCGTTTCAGCATTGACTCCATCAAATCACCTATCTGACCAAATATGCCTGCTGCCACTGAAAGCAATGCCAGATAAGCAAAAGGAAGAATCCTTACCTTGCAAATATATAATATAATCAAAATCAACCACGGCGCAAGTATTCCTGCGATAAAACCTTCCATTGATTTATGGGGGCTTATTTCGGTTATATTTCTATGTTTTCCATATTTCATACCAATAAAATAAGCCACAGAATCCACAAACCAAATTAAAAGAATTAAGGCAAGTAAAAAATTATATTCAGTATAAAAAATACTTATCCGAGCCAATAAAGCAGGAAACATAGCAATATATATAAATCCGAAAAGAGTGGCAAAAAGTAGTGGAATAGATAAGTTAGTTTGCCATTTAAACATCGCTTCCAAAATCATCAGCAATAAGGCAATCCAGAGAAGCGATAAATCCATATCTTTAATATAAACCAAAGCATAATAGAATACGCAGTAAACAAGCATCCAGAAATAGCTTATTTTAATTCCTGCTTTGCGCATCATCCTAATATATTCCAGTCCGCCTAAAAAAACTACTACCGATAATGCAATAACTAATGGCAAGCCCCGATAGTAAAGAATAATAAGAACTATGGGAATCAATATCACTGCAACCAGCACTCTCTTAACCAGTTCGTTCATAATTTATCTTCCTCCAAATCTGCGTTCGCGAGAGGCATAATCTTTAAGCGCCTTAATCAGTTCCACTTTATCAAAATCAGGCCAAAGAGTATCAGTAATATAAATTTCAGCATACGCTGATTGCCACAATAGAAAATTGGAAAGCCGTTTTTCGCCACTGGTTCTAATTATCAAATCGGGATCGGGCTGACCAGCAGTCCAAAGATAATTGCCAAAATCCTCGGGAGTTAGTTTATTCCATTCATCAGGGTGCACAGTCATAAACTTTTTAAAACCCTCAATTATTTCCAGGCGTCCTCCATAGTTGAAAGCAAAATTTACTATCATTCCTGTATTATTATGAGTTTGTGCCACCAAGGAACAAACATCATTCCAGTAATTTTTATCCAGACCGCTATTTGTGCCTATAAACTGTGCATAAATGTTTTGTTCCATCAGTTCCGGAATTTCTTTTTTCAGCTGCTCTTTCAGCAATCTTAACAAACCTTTCACTTCACTTTCCGGACGGTTCCAGTTTTCCGTAGAAAAAGCATAGAAGGTTAAATATTGTAGTTTCAGTTCCACTCCCAATTCTACCACTTGACGCAATGATTTCACACCTGCTCTATGGCCATAAAGATGAGGTCTGTTTCTTTTTTTTGCCCAACGACCGTTTCCATCCATAATAAAACCGATATGCTTAGGCAACTTGTCAAGATCAAGTTCGTTAAGCAATTGTTTGTAGTCCTGATTAGCCATTTATTCTCTTGTGGGCATTATATTTCAGCCAAGCGTAGATAAAATCATTCAAATCGCCATCCATAACTTTATCTATATTACCTGTCTCATAATTTGTTCTATGATCTTTAATCATTTGATATGGTTGAAATACATAACTACGAATTTGATTACCCCAGCCAATCTCCGTTTTACTACTCTCTATATTTTGTTTTTCTTTTTCTCGCTGTTCTTCATAGTATTGATACAATCGGCTTTTTAGAATGGACATCCCTTTTTCCCGATTTTGAATTTGACTGCGTTCATTTTGGCAAGTAACTACTATATTTGTAGGTAAATGAGTTATGCGCACGGCAGAATCAGTTGTATTTACATATTGTCCGCCTGCCCCGCTGGAACGGAATGTATCTATTTTTAGGTCTTTAGGGTCTATTTCCACTTCCAAATCCTCATCAAATTCAGGATACACAAAAACCGAAGCAAAGGAGGTCTGTCTTTTCCCTTGAGCATTGAAAGGGCTTATTCTCACCAAACGGTGAATCCCAATCTCACTTTTCAACATTCCATAAGCAAAATCACCTTTAATTTCAATACTGACACTTTTTACGCCCGCTTCTTCACCCGGTAGGTAATCAATAATATTGAAACTATAGTTATTCTTTTCTGCCCAATGAGAATACATTCTTAGAAGCATTTCCGCCCAATCTTGAGATTCTGTTCCTCCCGCACCGGAATGAATAGTTAACAAAGCATCATTATGATCATATTTATCATTTAGGTAGCATTCTATTTCCGCTTTCTCTATGAAATTTTGTATGCGTGGTAGTTCAAAGACCGCTTCATTTAGTAAATCAGCATTAAAATCCTCTTCCAGCAAAGAAAGATAGGTTTCCAGTTCGCCTTTTATGTTTTCCAGTTTTTTTATGTGATCCAGTTCGTTTCGTAATTGAGAGAGCTGTTTACTTACTTTTTTAGCATTTGTTTGATCCAGCCAAAAGTCCGGAGCATTCATCTTTTGCTCCAATTCAGAAATTAATAGTTGCTTCGGTTCCGGATCAAAGTAACCTCCGAATTTCAGATATTTGTTCTATTATTTCATTGGCTGTTTTTTTATAATCAGTGTATTCCACTTGGTTTTTCCTCCAAATTATTATTTATGACCTAAACATCGGCAAGCTGTTTACTGTCAAGTAGAAATGAAGATTGAAGAGCTAAAGCAGAAAGAATTTTACCGTAAAAATTGACCCGTTTCACCAAATATAACTTTGAACTCCCGCACTTTGAACTCCCGCACTTTGAACTTTGAACTCCCGCACTTTGAACTTTGAACTTTGAACTCCCGCACTTTGAACTTTGAACTTTGAACTCCTGCACTTTGAACTTTGAACTTACATTGACTTTGTCCTTACTACCCGAAAACCAAGGTAAGCATTTTTCGTGTAGGGCTTAGCATAATTTCGGTTAGTAACCCTCATTTCAGAAACATTATGATACCAAGAACCACCTCTAATAACTTTATCGGTTCCTTTATCGGGACCAGTTATCAAATTCCAGTTGCGAGCTGAATAAGGAGCATACCAATTCCAGACCCATTCAAACAGGTTTCCGCTTAGGTCATAAATTCCCAGTTGGTTAGGTTTTTTTTGACCGCCGGGATGACTTTGAACATCACTATTTACATTATACCAACCAACTTCATCGGGATTATTGGAACCACTGTAAACAAAAAAATCATTTCTTTTTCCACTTTTGGCGGCAAATTCCCATTCCGCTTCCGTGGGCAACCGATAACCATTTGCAGAAAAATTGCAGACCACTTCAGTATCATAATAATCGTAGCAGGGCTCAAAGCCGTCTAAAACGCTTTTCTGATTGCAAAAATCTATAATATCATAAAAATTTACATTTTCCACCGGTAATGAAGGATCTTTACTATGAGCCGGATTACTGGGAAAAACCATCATCCATTCTGCTTGACTTATTTCCTTTGGGCTAATATAAAAAGCAGAAATTCCAATCGTTAAGAGCGGGAATTCATCGTCATCTGCATCTGGAGCAATATTTCCCATCACTAAAGTATCGGCAGGGACAAAAACCATTGGAATGGGAATATTTGCCTGGGTAGGTTGTTCCGAAATTTCCACTTGGGTGCTATCAGCCAGAGATGAAAATTTGGGTCGGGAGCCAAAAGCTACATATTTAACGACAATAAACAGAATAACGATAGCGGACATCCAAATAAGGACTTTTAAGGTTTTCTTCAGCTTTTTGGTTTCTTTAGCTTCGATAGGTGAAGATGAAGCGGATGAATATTGAGGAATTTTTGGAGGAGGAGTTTCCAATTTTGGCTTTGGCAGCTCGGGTTTGGATAGTTCTTCCGGATGAACAACTTCTAATTTGTCAGAGAGAATTGGTATATCTATTTTTAAATCTTCTTGAATTACAGCGTCAGCATTTAAGCTTGAATGCGGCAATTCATCAGGGATATTAATTTCTGCTATTTTTTCTACTGGCTCTTCTATCTTTTCTGCTTCTTCCGGCACCCAATTATCTTTCTGGGCAAACAGTTCCAAAAGTTCTTCCGCATTGGAAAACCGCAAATGAGGATCGAGTTTCAAACATTGCAATAAAGCGGCGAAAAGCCAGTCCGGAACTTGTTTTTGTAAAATTTCCGGCATAATGACAGCTCGGCACATTGACTGCTGTTTTTGTTTTTCAGGATTAAGTTGATTGTCTATACGCCAAGGGATGACTCCACACATAATCTCATAAGCGATTACAGCAAAAGAATATAAATCCGATTGAGGAAGGGCAAGTCCTGCTTTATATAGCTCAGGAGCAATGTATAAAAGTGGATGATAGGTCTCTTCTTTTTCGTAAGCTGTTTTATAGGCATTTTGGCTTTTGCCGAAACCAATAATATGCAGATGGTTTTCCTTATCTACAAGAATATTATATGGATTCAAATTTAAATGAATGCACCCCTTTTTGTGAGCGTAAGAGATGGCCTCCAAAAGTTCTTGCAACATCAAAAGCGATGCTTCCAAAGTTAATGTATAAGGATTTCTTTTCAAATAAGCGGAAAGGGTAATACCTTCTATAAACTCGCCAATCAAATAGGCAGTTCCCTTTTCTTCTCTGATTTCATACACAGTTCTAATGAGAGGATGATGTAATTTTATATGTTCATTAGCTTCATTTAGCAGGTCTTGTTTCAATTCAATGTCATTTGTTCTTTGGCTATCCGGAGTTTTGATTAGGACTATTTTTCCGGTTTCTATCTGTTTTGCTTGATAGAGAGTAAAGCGCAGAGAGCTGTTTACAATTTTAATTATTTGATAGCTATTTAGCGATGTATCTGCCACTTAGATTACCTTATGCACTATTTTTCCATTTTTAAACACGCTGGTTATATGTGAAGATCCCAAATGGTAGGGAATAAAATTCAAATCGGGAATATCCCAAAGTATTAAATCTGCCTGTTTACCTGTCTCCAAAGAGCCAATTATTTTGCCTCTGTCAATGGCAAAAGCAGCATTTAAAGTTGCAGCACATAAAGACGCGGCAGGAGTCATCCCCATTTGTAAACAGGCAAGAGACATCGTTAATGGCATACTATCACAATTACAGCTACCGGGATTAAAGTCAGTAGCTATGGCAACAGGAAGATTTTGTTCCATCATCAATTTGGCATTGGCGTATTTTTTACTTTGTAAAGAAAATAAAGTGGCAGGCAACAAAACGGGTATTACGCCTGCTTTTTGCAGTGCCATAATTCCTGTTTCACTGGCAGAACCTAAATGATCGGCAGATGAACATTTCATTTCACTGGCAAGTTCTGCACCACCAATGGGCTCAATCTCATCGCAATGCATTTTCAATTTTAATCCATAATGCTCAGCACAGGATAATATTTTACGGGATTCTTCAAGATTAAATGTATGAGCTTCGGTAAAAATATCACAAAATTCAGCTATTCCTTGTTCCGCAACGGCAGGAATCATTTCTTTACAAAGTAGCTCTACATAACCGGAATGATCATTTCTAAATTCAGGAGGAAATTCATGAGCTCCCAAAAAAGTGGGCACAATATCAATCGGAAGTTCCGTCTGCAAGCGTTTGATAACTCGTAATTGTTTTAATTCGCTTTCGGTATCAAGTCCGTAACCGCTTTTTGCTTCCAGAGTAGTAGTTCCTTGTTGGATCATTTTTAAAATTCGTTTTTTTGCCAGTTCAAAAAGCAAATCCTCATTTGCTTCCCGCGTTGTCTGCACTGTTTTAACGATTCCACCTCCAGCTTGTGCAATTTCAACATAACTTTTACCTTGTAAACGCAGGGCAAATTCATCTTCACGAGTGTGGACAAAAACGGGATGAGTATGGCAATCAACAAAACCAGGGGTGACAACTTGCCCATTGGCATCTATACAATCGGAGAAAGGATATTTTTCTTTTATGGCATTACTATCATTTATTTCGATGATTTTACCCGCCTGAATGGCTATTCCCGCTTGTTCAATCGTAGCCGTTTCTTCCATTTCTTTGCCAAAACGGGGTTTATTATTATGGGTAAGAGTTACTAATTTGCTGATATTAATGATAATTACATCTGCCTTCATCGATTCCTCTGCATATATTCTCATAATAAATCCTAATGCAGTTAATATAAAAATTCGTCAAGCAATTTCTTGTTTCTACCTTTCTTTGGCTCCATTATGTCAGCTGCTTCTCCCCTGCTAAATACTTAAACATTACAGTAACACTTCCGTAACAATCCAGTAACGAGATTACAGAAGTGTTACGGAAGTGTTAGAGAGTTGTTAGATAATCCACTATGTTACAATGAAGTGCCCTAAAAAAAGGAGACACGGTATCCAAAATCAAGGAGAAGGAAAATGGATAAAGAGAGAACTCTTAGAAGAATGATAATTACAATCGCATTGCCTTTATAATGTTAAATGGGGAAGAAATCAGAAATGGTCTTCTGCGAACGAATATTTTAGGATGTTAGCAATAATTTCTCCCTTAAACATAATCTCCCATTTCCTCAAAAATGACTGCTAAATAAGTAAAATGTCAGATTTAAAAAACAAGTTGACACGGCAGCCATTATAAAAATAATTGAGAATTGGAATTTTATGAAATAAGGAATCAGGATGGAAATTGCCAAAGCCCTGAAATATCTGGAAAAATATATCAAAGATAATGAACTGATCCACAATGGGGATAAATTATTGCTGGGATGCTCTGGTGGAGCGGATTCAAATGCTATGCTCTATCTTTTTTCTCGGCTAAGAGTTAGCTATAATTTAACTTTATTGGTCGTGCATATCAATCATCAGATCCGAGGAGCTGAAAGTAACGCTGATGAAGAATCAGTAAAACAGCTCTGTTTAAAATTGAATATTCCTGTCATCATTCATAAAATAACGATTCCTCCCAAAGGAAATCTGGAAAATCAAGCCCGCAAACAGCGCTTTGCCGCTTTTGAAAAAGTGCTGGAGTGTTATAATTTTGATAAAATTTTGCTTGCCCATCAAAAAGACGATCAAGCGGAGACAGTTCTTTTAAATCTATTACGCGGTTCAGGTATCAGTGGAATGGCAGGCATCAAACCGATTTCGGGAAAAATCGTGCATCCGATGTTGTGTTTCAGTAGAAAGGAACTTGAAGAGATATTGGTGCAAGCGGAAATTTCTTGGCGCACGGATTCCAGTAATTTGGATAATAAGTTTAGAAGAAATCTGTTAAGAAATGATATTATACCCAAACTTAAACAGGAATTTAATCCTGCGCTATCTTCTCATCTATCTTTCATATCCGAACTCTTTGATAATACGGATAAGTATTTTGTGCAACGCAGTAAAGCTCATTTGAAAAAAATTTGTTTGGACGCTCAACCGACTAAAATTGTGTTATCTTCACCTCAAGTGTTAAAACTACCTAAAATTGAACGATATTACTTATTGCGTAAAGCATTTGAAACTGTCTGCGGTAGTAATAATGATTTTTTTGCCGCTCATTATTTGGCAATTGAAAATATCCTAACCACCCCTGGCAGTAAATGCCTTTATCTACCTCATAATGTTACCGTTATAAAACAATATGAAGAATTTGAGATACAGTGGGGTGAAAATAAACTTAAAGCAGAAAAAGAACCAATGCTGATTGAGAGTGACCGCATTATGGCTGTATATGGAAATTATAGATTCAATTTCAAATACTTAAGGGTTCTGCCCAAAGACCTAAAATGCGAAGATGGTCAGGTGCAAATAATAATTGACGCCGATAAAATTAGGTTTCCTTTTATGATTAGATACCGAAAACCAGGTGATCGTTTTATGCCTTTTGGAATGACACAGTTAAAGAAATTGAAAGAGTTTTTTATTGACGAAAAAGTCCCTAAATATGAAAGGGATTCTATTCCCCTTTTTGATGATGGGGAAAAAATATTTTGGGTTGCATGCCACAGATTGGATAACAGGGTAAGATGTGATGAAAATACCTCCCGCTATTTGCAAATCGTGGCTAATAATATATCGGAAAAAACCCGACGCGCAATCCATAAAAAAGAAAAGAGGCAATAATGAATAAGATGAATTGTGATATATCCGCTGTGCTATTTGACGAATATAAAATTCAAACCCGCATTCGTGAACTGGGTTCTGAAATTTCCAATAGTTATAATGGCAGCACGCCTGTTATGATAGGCATTTTAAAAGGTGGTTTCGTTTTTCTGGCTGATTTGGTAAGAAGTATTACGATTCCTGTGGAAGTTGATTTTTTAGCCATATCCAGCTATGGAGATCAAACAAGCAGTAGTGGCGTGGTTAAAATTCGTAAGGACATAGATATTGATATATCCGGAAGAGATGTAATAGTAGTGGAAGATATTGTAGATTCAGGGCTTTCTCTGGCATATATAAAGGACTATCTTATGCAACATAAACCTGCCGGATTAAAGACCTGTGTGCTATTAGACAAACCTGCAGCTCATAAAACAGATGTAAAATTTGATTATGTGGGTTTTTCCATAAAGAATGAATTTGTGGTAGGTTATGGACTTGATTATGCTGAAAAATATCGTAACCTTCCTTATATAGGAATCCTGAAAGAAGAGCTTTATATATGTTAAAATCTATATTTGTCATTATCTTCGTAATAGCATCAGTTGCCCTAATCGCTGTGCCGGGAGATTCATTAAATGTTTCCCCGAAAACGATTCCGGAGGCAGGCAATGCTTTTATGGAGATTTCCTCGCTTATGAACTGGTTTATCATTGCCCTATTGGCAATTTCCATAATCAGTATAATCCGTTCTATTATAGTTCGTAAAAGGAACGCGGCGAATAAAAATAACCCTAATGCCGATTTTCGTAATGCCCAAACCCCCAAAAATGTGCTAACCAAAAAACCTGCATTCTCTTTACCTATTGTCATAATGCTCATATTATTGATAATAATTATCATTCATACTTTCAGCACAAGCGGAAATGCTATCAATAAAGAGAGTTATAGTAATTTTATGACACGCGTTGCCAATGGACAGGTTACTCAAGTTCAATTTGCGGAAAAGGACATATTCTATACCGATACTGCCAAGAAAAAATACTCTACTACTCTACCCTTTGAAAATCCACAACTGGTTGATTCTCTGGTCGCCTTGGGCATAAAAGTTAGTGCCACTAAGCCATCGCGTTGGGCAAGTATAATTTCTTACCTGCTACCGTTTTTGTTGCTAATTGTTTTCTGGGCTTTTTTCCTGCGCGGAATGAATGCTCAAAATTCAAAAGCATTTAGTTTCGGAAAAAGCAGAGCGCGTTTATATGAGGCAAGTAAAACGGGAATTACTTTCAAAGATGTCGCCGGAGTGGATGAAGCAAAAGAAGAATTACAAGAAATTGTGGAGTTTTTGAAAGACCCTAAAAAGTTTCAACGCTTAGGAGGAAGAATTCCTCGCGGGGTTTTACTAATTGGACGTCCAGGCACAGGAAAAACTCTCTTGGCAAAAGCTGTTTCGGGAGAGGCGGGGGTTCCATTCTTTTCCATTAGCGGTTCTGATTTTGTGGAAATGTTTGTCGGCGTCGGAGCAGCCAGGGTTCGGGATCTCTTTGAACAGGCAAAGAAAAATGCACCTTGCATTACTTTCATAGATGAAATTGATGCAGTGGGAAGGCATCGCGGAAGTGGATTAGGAGGTGGACATGATGAACGAGAACAAACCCTTAATCAGCTTTTGGTGGAAATGGATGGTTTTGAGCCCAATGAAGCTGTAATTATTATAGCAGCTACTAATCGTCCCGATATTCTTGATCCTGCTTTATTACGGCCCGGAAGATTTGATCGAAGAGTGACGGTTGATTTGCCTGATATCAAAGGACGGACGGAAATCTTGAAAGTTCATACTGCTAAAGTTCCGCTTGCCAATGATGTTCACTTGGAAATAATTTCCAGAGGAACTCCTGGTTTTAGTGGAGCAGATTTAGCTAATTTGGTGAATGAGGCAGCTTTGATTGCAGCCAGTAAAAACAAAACCCAGATTCAAATGGAAGATTTTGAAGAGGCAAAAGATAAGCTTATCCTTGGCAAAGAAAAGAAAAGCAGAGTTATTCCTGAAGAAGATAAACGGCTTACTGCCTACCACGAAATTGGGCATGTTCTCACTTCCGTTTTTTTGGATAAAGTGGAGCCCGTGCATAAGGTATCAATCATTCCACGCGGTTTTACGGGTGGAGCCACTCATTATCTTTTAAGTGATAAAACCAACTATTCCAAGAGCTATTTGTTACAATTATTGGTTACTCTTTTAGGTGGAAGAGCCGCTGAAGAAGTTGTCTTTAATGAATTTACAACCGGTGCGGGAAACGATTTGGAACGCTGCACTGATATTGTGAAAAAAATGGTCTGTTCGTGGGGAATGAGTGATAGAATAGGCCCTATGACTATTGGAAAAGAGCAAGAAGAGGTCTTTCTGGGAAAAGAACTTGTTTCGCACGAGGTATTTAGTGAAGAGACCTCGCAATTAGTAGATCGCGAAATAAGAGATATTATCAATAATGCCTATTCTCAAGCAATCTCTATCTTGAACGAACAAAAAGAACTGATGCAAATTATGGCTGCTGAACTGCAAGAAAAAGAGACCCTTGGAACCGATGAAATATTTGAATTGATCTTAAAAAATTGCCGGGAAGAAGATAGCGAATTGGTAAAAGAAAAATATAAAAAAGCACTGGAACTCCGTTTTGACCATAGCGAGAAAACTGAAAGCGAACCGGATGAGCTTTCTGAAAATAAAGATATTAATGATAAGGAAACAAGTTAAAAAAATGATTATGCACGCAACTACTATTATAGGAATTCACCGAAACGGTAAAACGGCTCTTTGCGGTGATGGACAAGTTACAATGGGCGAAGCAATTGTAAAAGGAAAAGCCCAAAAAATACGCAGAATATTTGACGGAAAAGTGATTGTTGGCTTTGCCGGAGCAACTGCTGATGCTTTCAGTTTATTGGATCGGTTTGAAGAAAAACTGAAAACCAATAAAGGTAACCTGCGTAAAGCAGCCATAGATTTAGCCAGGGACTGGCGTCAGGATAGAATTTTAAGACGCTTGGAAGCAATGCTAATTGCCGGAGATAAGGACTCCCTGCTTTTAATTAATGGAGCAGGAGATGTTTTGGAACCGGATGATAATATAATCGCCATTGGCAGTGGCGGAAATTATGCTTTGGCTGCAGCTCGCGCTTTAGCACATAAAACAAAATTGAGTGCAGGAGAAATAGCAGTGGAAGCCATTAAAATAGCTTCTGAAATTTGTATATACACAAATGATAATTTTATTGTAGAGGAAATATAAAAATTGCTGAACTATGAATACTTAACTCCCAAACGCATCGTGGAAGAACTGGACAAATATATAATTGGGCAGGATAAAGCAAAACGCTGTGTGGCTATTGCCCTTAGAAACCGTTGGCGTCGTCAACAAATTTCTGGCGATATCAAAGGTGAAATTATACCCAATAATATCATTTTGATAGGCCCTACCGGAGTAGGAAAAACCGAAATTGCCAGAAGAATATCACGCCTAACGGGAGCTCCTTTTATCAAAGTGGAAGCATCGAAATTTACGGAAGTAGGTTATGTAGGACGAGATGTGGAATCGATGGTGCGCGAACTGATGAATTATGCAGTTAGTCAGGTTCGCGAAAGAATGATTGAAGAAGTTAGACCCGAAGCCGAATTTAACGCTACCGAAATGATTCTGGACATATTATTGCCGCGCAGTAAAAAACTGAAACAAAACACTAATATGGAAAATTCTCCTGAAAATGAAAGATATTTACGCAGTCGTGAGAAAATGCGTAAAAAGCTGCTTGCTGGAACCCTGGATGAAAAAGAAATTGAAATTGAACCCGAAATTGAAAACTATCCCAATCTGGAAATATTACCCGGACCGGGCTTGGAATTATTGGATTTTGATTTTAGCGAAATGATCAGCAACATATTTCAAGGCAAAGGAGCCACCAGAAAAATAAAAACCACAGTCCGCGCTGCCTGGAAACGCTATATGGAAAGTGAAATCAACCGTTTGATAAGCAAAGATAAACTGGTTGAAACAGCAAAAACCGCAGTAGAAGAAAATGGTATTATCTTTATTGATGAAATAGATAAAATTGCCAGCACAGACAAACAGGGAGGTATTGATGTTTCCCGTAGCGGTGTGCAAAGAGATTTACTTCCTATCGTGGAAGGTTCAAAGGTTCCTACTAAACACGGAATGATAGATACTTCGCATATTTTGTTCATAGCCGCGGGTGCTTTTAACACAGCAAAGCCATCAGACCTTATTCCGGAACTGCAAGGTAGATTTCCAATAAGGGTAGAGCTAAACAGTTTAACCCAAGAAGATTTTAACCGCATTCTCATTGAACCGGAGAATTCATTGACCAAACAATATCAGGCAATTTTTCGAAGCGAAGGAGTGGAGCTAAAATTTGTGCCGGAAGCTGTTCACGAAGTTGCTCGTTTTGCCGCTTTGGCAAATGAAAAAATGGAAGATATCGGAGCCCGGCGTTTACATACGATTATGAATACTCTTTTAGATGATTATTTGTTTGAAATGCCTTCTGAGAAGTTAAAATCAGTTAGAATCACGAAAAAAATGGTAACCGAGCGTTTAAGTCCCGTGATTGAAAGTGAAGACCTTTCCCGTTTCATTTTATAACAATGGTAATTAAAAAATTAAAAGAAATCTTCGTTTCCTTATCCATCAAGAACTACCGTATTTTTTTTATGGGTCAGGGGATTTCTTTAATTGGAACTTGGATACAACGCACAACTATGGGCTGGTTTGTATATCGTTTAACCGGCTCTGCTTTTTTACTTGGTTTAGTAAGCTTTTTATCTATGATTCCTTCTGTTTTTGTCAGTCCTTTTGCAGGTGCTTGGGCAGACAGAGTAAACCGTCATCATACGATGATTTTAACGCAAGTGGCTTTTTGCTTGCAAACTGGAGTGTTGGCAATATTGGTTTTAACAGGAGTGATAAATAAGCAGGTTCAATATCCGATTTTAATTTTATCCTTTATTCAGGGTATAATAGATGCCATAGATGCTCCTATTCGTCAAAATTTCGTAATGGACCTGGTTTCTACCAGAAGTATGGTTCCCAATGCAATTGCTACAAATTCTGCGATGTTTAACGGAGCTCGTTTAATTGGTCCTGCCATAGGTGGATTTTTAATAATGATGTTTAGCGAAGGTGTCTGTTTTGCCATCAATGCCATATCTTACATACCGGTTATCATTTCCCTTTGTTTCATCAAAATAAGCTATCCTCCGTTTCCACCTCAGAAAGAACCGACTCTTAAGAAAATCCTATCCGGCTGGAAATATTCCTGGGAAAATATGCCTATCCGTTATTTGATCAGTAATCTGGCTATCTATACGGTATTTGGTATGTCCTTTGCCACTTTAATGCCTATTTTTGCCAAAGATATATTGAAAGGAACTTCCGCTACTCAAGGTTTGTTAATGTCCGCTATGGGAATAGGAGCTTTAGCCGGTTCCATATTTTTAGCATCTCGTAAAAATATTAGAGGATTACCTACGCGTCTGGTTTATCTCTGTTTGGTATATAGCATCACCCTAATTTTATTTTCGCTTTCGGGTTCAATTTTGCTTAGTATGTTCTTTATGATCTTTATTGGTTTTACGGGGATGATGACAATGGCAACGACCAATACTTTAATTCAGAGCATCACTTCTTTGGAAATGAGAGGAAGAGTTATTGCCTTATATACTATGGCTTCAGCAAGTATGGCTCCTTTGGGAAGTTTGTTGATGGGAAGTTTATCCAGCAAAATTGGAGCTCGTTATACATTAGTATCCTGTGCCATTATCTTTTTATTATGGTCATTGAATGGCATGCGAATTGTTCCCAAATTTTTACGAGGTGTATTAAGAATGCTTGTTATCAGTGACAACACCGATGTATATCGTTCCAAAATAACTACTGAGGAGGCCTCTGCACAGTGAAAATATTTTATTATCTTGGTAAGCGAGATCCGGATTATCATTCCCTTTTATATCTGCAACGAGATTTTGTGCTGGATGGAGTAAAAATTCCTGCCTCCAGAGTAATAATTGCAGAGCAAACCCATTCCAAACAAGTTCATATTTGCCGAGAAATAGATTGTGGAGCTGGCTTTATGCAAAAACCGCAAATCCCGATTGTCGATGGTTTAATCACAAAAACTCCCTATCAATATTTACTTA
>JBDKSF010000063.1 GCA_039680785.1 Candidatus Cloacimonas sp. | reverse complement strand
ATAATGCGGAAACTACATAAATCAAGCTTGTATGAAATAATGCGGAAACTTGATAACTCGGTTGTCAGGGGAACGACGAGATGTCGTTCTTCCTTTGGATTATCTTCTCTCAAAGATTGCGCTGATTTGTTCTCACGCAGATTACGCAGATCACGCAGATTTAATTTTAGAAACAAGAATATTCACAAGGTGGCAAAATATTGGAGGGTTGACGTCCTCGTCAACCACAACAAACTAACTATCAAGCTTGTATGAAATAATGCGGAAACTACATAAATCAAGCTTGTATGGAATAAAGCGGAAATTTGATAACTCGGTTGTCAGGGGAACGACAAGATGTCGTTCTTCCTTTAAAATATTTTCTTACTGATTTGTTTATATAGAGAAATCCTCTAAATCCTATAATCCTTAAATCCTTGTTTCTAAAATTCTATAATCACAAATCCTGCAATCCTTGTTTCTAAAATTAAATCTGCGTAATCTGCGTTATCTGCGTGAGAGATATTTTTAGGTGGTTTACAAAAAACTTGCCACTGGAGCTTCTGCCATTATGTTTCCCCTTTTTAATAGCGTCACTTTTTTTAAATTTGCTTTTGCCGCAAAATGGAGTATCATATCTTCAAATGTTAATTACTCTTTACGAGGTGAAAAATGAAACGACTTTCCCTTATTTTTGCCGTCCTTATCTTATTTATCGGCTTAAATGCTCAATTCAGCAATTCTGCTTCCACGCCAACTTTGTTTGCTGGCGGAACAGGAGAACAGGTTCTCCCTAAAATAGCAATTTGTAATAATGGCAATATATATCTTGCCCGTTTTGACAATGCCAATGGCGGTTATCAGGTCTGGTTGCAATATATGGATGTCGCCGGTAATCTTTTATGGCAAAATCCGCAGGGTATTTTAGTCAGCAGTTTTCCCCAGATGACTTGGCTTACTGAATGGGATTTAGATGTTGATAATTTAGGTAATGCCTGGCTTACTTTTCAGGACATCCGCACTGCAGAAGTTAATAATGTAATGCTTTATAAAGTAGATAGCAGTGGCAATATTTTACTTTCCAATAGTGGCATTGCTCTTTCCACCGATACTTCCACGGATTTTAGCAATATGAGTCCTATTCTTATGTGTCATTCCAGTGGCGATGTTTATGTTACCTGGCAAAGAATGGCTACAACAACGGAAATTCACTTACAAAGGATATCTTCAACCGGAGAATTATTGTGGGGAGCAAGCGGTCTTGTTTTGGCGGGAGATGCCGTTCAATTTACCTGGCCCCAATTACTGGATTCCGGAGATGGCAATATACTGCTGAAATATTATGTGGATAGCGGTCCTTTTTGGGCTCCCAATCGTCAGGTTTTCGTTACCAAACTAACTCCCACAGGCACGCCCCTTTGGAATGCCTCCATCAATACAGTGGGTGGTTTAACTGCTTGGGAACAGTTAATTCCTTTTGCTTCAGATGGAAACGGAGGAGCGGTTCTTGCTTGGTATGATGATCGGAATAATGATATGATCAATGAGGTCTATATGGCAAGGGTAAATTCTACCGGAACCGTTACCACTCCCGAAAACGGAGCTCTCATTTCTACTGATACTTTCAATCAGCAATATTATCCCAAACTGGCTGTTGATTCTGAAAATAGCTATGTTTATGCCTGGTTTCGCACTACCGATCCCGATCAAAATAATGTAGGGCTTGCCAGACAGCTTATGGATTTTTCGGGAAACCGTCTTTGGGGCGAAAATGGAGTTCAGATAATTGACCAGGGCACTTTATCTCCCGATCCCATTGCCGCTTATTTTTATCAGGGGACGGCATTTTGTCATTATTCTTTGGCAGCAAGCCCGGGAGATGTTAATAACGAGCATTTGAAAGTTAATGCCATCAGAAGTGATCAAAGCAGTCCTTGGGCTGCCGATGTTTTTCTGGATTCCTCCGGAAGTTCCAAATTGCATTATGATTTAAGTGTTCACAATCAGGGCTGGAGTGTACTTGCTTACGAAGAAGGTAGTAACTATGACATTTATGCGATGCGGATAAATCCCGATGGCACTTTGGGAAGCGCATATTATCCTGCTCCGCAATCCCTTGCAGGTTATGTAGATAATCAGGGAATCGTCCATTTAAATTGGCAAGCGCCTTCCCTTGCGCCAAGCCAATATCAGGTCTATATGAACGATGCCTTAACTTTAACTATTTCCGCGGATTTAACCAATTGCTCCATTCCCGATTTGGAAGCGGGAAATTACTCTTTTTATGTGTGTGCCGTGTATCCGCCAGACCATATATCTTTACCCTCCAATTCCATTAATTTAATTGTTCTTCCGGATGCGGTGGATGATGGAACTCAAAATCCTGCCATTCCGCAACTGGCAGTTAATCCCAACCCGTTCAAAAACAATCTCACCATCAGTTACTGGCAGGATAAATCCCCTGCCCAATTGACTATTTATAATTTGCGCGGACAAAAGATTTATGAACAAAGCTTTGCGGGTGGACAAAACAGTTTCGTAGCGCAGAATTTACACTTGGATTTGCAGAGTGGAGTTTATCTTTTTAGCTTAGTTACACAGGGACAGCGTCTGCAGAAGAAAGTTTCAGTTATCAAGTAAGCAGAATAAAAGCAGTGTATGAGTTTAGAATTGAAAAGTAAGCTCTGTTTGCTACTTATATTGCTGTTTACATCTCTGCAAGCAGAAATAATTACCATCGGTTCCGGCAATTATCTCAATAATGGTTTGCCTATTGAACCAGTTGCAACTTTCAGTTATTCGCAACAGTTATTTTTGCCTTCTGAAATTGGCTGTTCTGGCTTGATAACTGCCATCGGTTTTCAGTATAATGTAAGCAGTAATCTGTTTTAAAATGGCAACAAGAACTGGAAAGTTTATCTGGGGCATAGTTCCATCGCCGCATTGGATAACTGGTTTCCAGTGGATAGTATGCAGCTTGTTTATGATAATATTATTCCCGAAAATGCATTTAGCAATGGCTTGCCGGGCAGTGGCTGGCTGAATATTAATTTGGAGACCCCTTTTGTTTATAATGGCACGCAGGCATTATTAATAGGCATTGATGAAAACACTATTGGTTCCGGAAGCACTTCCGATGATTTTCGTTGCAGTCCTTGCTCCACTTTTTATGCCATTCAATTTCAGCATACTACCATAAATCCAGACCCAAATGCTCCTCCGACGACTGGCTGGACGCTAAAAAATTTTCGGAGCAATCTGCGAATCACCATAGAAGCGCAATATTACACTCCGGTTTTGCCCAATCCTTTTAGTGGAGAGATAAATGTTCCCATAGACGCTAATTTATCTTGGAGCAGTAATGGCAGCAATTTTTCTCTTAGTTTGGGAAATAATCCCGATTCTTTAGTTCAGGTTATCAATAATACCGCCTTAACCTATTGGCAGCCCGAAATTCCTTTCCAATTCAATAGAACTTATTACTGGCGGGTGACAGCTTATGCCAATAGTGTTGCTTATCCATCTGCATTATGGAGTTTTACCACCCTTGCAGAGCAAATATCTCCCCCGCAAAATTTAACTGGTTGCTATACAGAGCCCGCAATTGAACTAAACTGGAATCCACCTCAAACCAATAATCAGCATCATTACAAAATATACCGGAATGCAGGATTGCTGACATCTACGACCAATCAGCATTATAGCGATGCCAATGTTCAGTCCGAAACAAGCTATAATTATTGGATTACAGC
>JBDKSF010000062.1 GCA_039680785.1 Candidatus Cloacimonas sp. | reverse complement strand
TCCGAAAGCACCAGGAATAATTCGCTGAATGCAGAAAAAAGTGCTTTAAACCGCAATACTTTTGATATTACTATTGTTGCTGGAGCCACCCAAAATTATGCGCTAATTTTTTCTTCCCCTTCAGCAGGAAGTTTTGATGGAGCTGTAACAATTTCCAGTAATGCCACAAACAATCCACTTGTTAACATTCAAGTTTCCGGCAGCGCTTATGTTCCCCCTGAAATTGCCGTTAACATCAATGAATTAACAGCTACTATATATGCTCAAACCGATTCTACCAAAACTTTCACTATATCCAATACCGGTGGATTACCTTTATCTTTTAGCATCAATCTCGAAACGGGTAACCGTAATGACCAATTTATCTTAAACCAAACCCGTCCTACCATCTCCTGGCTTTCCATTGAACCAAGCCAAGGAGAAATTCCCGTAAACGGAACTGCCACAATAAATGTTATTTTTTCAGCGCAAGCAATATCTGCTGGATCGTTCGATGCCCAGTTAAGCATCAATTCCAATGATCCCACTAATCCGCTTACTATACTTAATGTTCATTTGACTGTTTTGCCTGTTAATCATCCCCCTGTCATTAATTTGCCAGCGAGCTTTTCTTTTGCCGTCAATGCAACATTAACAATGGATTTTACCACTTATGTAAGCGATGCGGATAATGACCCCTTAATTATTACCTGTAGCGGAGCTAATAATGTTATGGCAACTATTGATGGCTCGCAGGTTAACCTCAGTGCAACTCATAATTGGTTTGGAACCGAAACAATTATTTTCAATGTGTTTGACGGCATCTGCCAAAGCAGCGATTCTGTCTTCATAAATGTTTCGTTAAATATCTCCGACGGGTTCATCGTAGATAAAGATAATATACCTGCCAACTGGACTTCAGCAAATTCTCCCTATCATCTTGTGGAACCAATAATGATAGCTTCCACTCAACATATCACCATCGAGCCAGGAGTGGTGGTTAAAATCTGGAATGATGAACCGATCAATGTTTATGGTTCCATTTCCGCTCAAAATGTCACTTTTATGCCTGGTTTTGCAGATTTGCTTTGGAGTGGCTTAACAATTTCCAGAACCACGGGTATGGGAACGGAAAGCAATATTGCCAATTGTGCAATCCTGAATGCTCTAAATCCGATTTCAGTTCAGAATTGCAATCCTATCATCCATTCTGTCCAGATAGCGCCCATAGACAATACTTCCTTAATCAACGGAACGGGAATCACTCTAACAGGCAATACCTCTGCCAACATTAGTAATGTGGAAATATCGCATTATGGCATTGGGATTTTAATTAACGGCAATGCAAATTCTATTTTAAGAGACGCTAAAATCGAAAATGCCGCAATAGGCATCCAGGTTAATGGCGGAGGAAATTTGGATATGCAGAATTCTCTGATTTTGAATTGCCAAATCGGACTGCAAAATTTCAGCTCGGTTTTTACCTATCTAAAGCGCAATCTTTTTGTAGTGGATGATCTTCAAATTCCCCCTCCAGACCTGCTGAATTATTTGGCATTATCCATTAACGCTATTCCCGCTTTTACTTACCAAAATAATACCATTTATGGCTACCCAAATATCGCCCTGGTTAATTCCGCTCAGCTAAACTTTAGCAATAATATCGCTTGGAGCAATGCCCCCATCAGCGCTCCTTTCGTTTGCCAAGAAGGAACTGTAAATGCCGTTTACAATGATGTCAACTATGGCACTATGGTCTATCCCGGAATAGGTAACATCAATGCTAATCCCCATTTTGCCAATGCCATAGAGCGTGACTTTCATTTGCTTTACACCAGTCCTTGTATTGATGCTGGCAGTCCGGAAACAGATCCAGACCCAGATGGCAGCATTGCCGACATTGGTTGTTACCATTATTCACATAGCGCTTGTTTTTCTACTCCGGAAAATCCTGTCCATAGCGGACAGCCCTTGGATTTTATCAATACTTCCCTCGGACATAACACAACCGAAAGTAACGCTATCTGGCTTGTTAACGGTTTGCCTGTTTGCAGCGAATGGGATTTGCATACCGTTTTTGAAACCTGGGGTCACTACGCTATCCGGTTAATTATGCTTTCCGGTTCTCTCATTGACAGCAGCGATGTTTTCTCTCTTTATGTAATTGACGAAACGCCTCTTGCTCCCCAAAATGTAATCTTACAGTCCGTTGAGAACAGCTATCTCCTTAGCTGGGATGCCGTTACCCTATCTGTATCTCAAACTCCCATCACCATTACCAATTATAAAATTTACGCCAGTGACGACCCTTATGGAACTTTTGTTCTCTTGCAAACCGTGCCTGCATCCAACCGACAACTGATTCTGAATTTGTCTGAACTCGGCTCTAAACGCTTCTTCAAAGTGACTGCCGAAAAATAAATAAAACATTAACCCATCCCATATTTTTACTTAAGCCCGGTTTTCTGCCGGGTTTTTTGTTGCTTACTCGTTCCGTTTAACCAACTCGTAAGTTTCCCGTAACCATCCCATATCACGATACGGGAAGGTTACGAGTTTATTATCTCCTGCATAGCGTTATGTTGCTTGTGGCATTCTCTCCTAAACTAAAATGAGATTGTAACTTCCCAATTTATTTTTTTATCTAAGAGCATTAGAGCTAAAGCCAAAACTAAACTTTGGAGTGTAGCGCATAAATGCAAAATATTTTTTATCTCCTATCTTCATATCTGCCTATGTGTTACTTCATAGTCCGCAAAATAATTTGCTCAAAACGCAAAAAAGAATTTGCTTTATATTTAATATCGATTATCTTATTAGAGCATAGATAAAATATTATTACTGCTTATTGCTTAACAGCTTTTCCATTTGAATAAGCAGATAAGGAGCTAAAAATGAAAAAGACACTTTTTATATTTATACTATTTCTCGTTTCCGTCTTAGGATATGCACAAAACGCTGAATTATCCTCTCCCGCACAAATTGGAGAAGCAGTTGCTAATGCAGGATTAACTAAAAAACGCCTCTTCACTTTCCAAATTAAAATGACTGGAGGAGGAGGGACTTTATCAAGTGTAGCTTTTACTACCAATGGTACTTATACTGCCGATGAACTAACTAAACTACAGCTTTGGTATAATACTGCTAACACCTTTACCAGTGCAACAAACATTTCAACATTAACTTCGAGTTTAGGAAATGGTTCACATACTTTTTCTGGTTTAAATAAAACTTTAGGTAATGGAAATCACTATTTCTGGATTACGGCTGATATTGGGCAGACATTAATTCCAAACCATACTCTATTCGTTTCTGCTATCTCAACGGATAATATTATCTTTACTGAAACTTTTTATAAAGGTGGTTCTGCTTCCGCTGGTGGTACTCAATATCTGGAATATGTAATTGTAAGCGAAAATTTTGATGGAACCTGGCCCCCCAGCGGTTGGACATTTTCTGGTGCTACCAGAAATTCTCCTGCCTATTCCGGGGGTTATTCTCTTGAGCTTGATTCCGCTAACGACTATGCTTATACCAGGAAAGTTAATACACCTGGATTAATCACTTTCTTTGCTTTGGAAAATACCGGGCATTCATATTCTTTTAAAATTCAATATAGTACCGATCCTTCGCTTGAATCCAATTGGAATGATATAACAACATATTCTAATGGTACTTCCAATCCCCTTACCAGCAGTTTTAAGTTTTACTCTGTCGATGTTCACAACACTACTTACACTAATGTCTATATCAGATTCTATCTGGAAAGTGGAAATGCAGATATCCATATTGATGATGTGAACATCACTTTGCGTAGCCCCAATACTCAAGCTTCAGGTGTTACTTTTTCGGATGTTGGACCAAATAGATTTACGGTAAGTTGCACAGCTGGAAGCGCTGCCCAACGCATAATGTTTATGAAACAAAAAGTAGGTGAAGTTGAAAATACTCCAGTTGACGCTGCCAATGGTGTTTTTTATACAGCCAGTACTAATTGGCAGGATCCTGGTTCTCAAATTGGTTCAACCGGATATTACTGCATTTATAAAGGCACTGGAAACAGCGTAACTGTTACCGGGCTATCTCAAAATACAACTTACACTGTGGAAGTGATGGAATATAATTACAGTGATGTAACCAATACCTATATCTATATGCCGTCCCCTGCTTCTGCTACAAAACAAACTTTACCTAATACTCCTCCCGCTAATTTAACATTTTCGGATGTTGGAAGTAGCGCGTTTACGCTTACTTGGACTGGACAAGATAATGTATCTTTTTTAGCTTTTATGAAACAAGATACTAATGCAGAACCGGCTGACCCTACATCAACTGAATACACAGCCAGTAATAATTGGAATAGTAAAGGGACTCAACTTGGATCATCGGGATTCTATTGCATTTACAATAACCCTAATATTACTGAACCTGGAGGGAACTCAGTTACTGTAACAAATTTAACCTCCAGCACCAGATATTTTGTGCGGCTCTATTCTGTAAGTGGTGAATCAGTTTCCACTGCTGCTTTAGATGAAATGCCTACTGCTACAAAACCAGAGGACTATTTTGCCAGTATCGCAAGTGGAAATTGGGTAACAGTTAATAAATGGGTTAGCGGTAGATGGACAGGAACTACAACCTGGAAGTCCTCAAGGGATGGAACTTACTGGAATGATGCAACAGCAAAACCAACTTCCAGTGCAACTAAAGTTTATATAGAAGCCGGGCATATAGTAACTCTAACGGATAATGAGAGCTGTAGTAATTTACATTTTGACAATGGTTGGATACAACTTGGTAGTTGTAATTTAACTATTAATTCTTATGCTCCAGGAAGTGGAACTCCGCAATTCATTTACAATGGAAGTGGTTCCCCTTCACAAACGGGTTCAAATTCTATTGTCTCTGTAACTTCACAAAGTATAGCAAGTTTACCCTCTGAAGTGAATACTTTAAGAATTAATCTTGCCAATGATAATTCTACGGTTAACTTGCCAAATGATGTTATAGTTACGAATTTAGCTTTTGATCACGGTGGTTTGAATATGAATTCCCATAAGATAATATATAAATTCAAAAATGCCGATATTAAATCAGATAATGCAATATTTTATTCAATGAACATCAGGTTTACTGAGGATATTAATACTGTAGGGAGTAACCACAGTTTAGCTGTCACCTGGTACACTTCCGGTTTTGTAACTGATGTATTTCAGGCAACTATGTATTTTCCGTCTTCTTTAACAAACTCCAGTAACTTAAGATTGTGGTTGAGAAATAATGCTACTAAGGGTTGGTATTTGAAAGGTGAATACCCTGTTCAGGGGTCAGGAGATACGAAATATATAGTTGCAGATGGCTTGCAAAGTCCCGATATGAGTGGCATCGTTTATTTTGATTTTACTCTTTCTAATCCAAATCAAACTCTGCCCGTGGAGCTTTCATCCTTTATTGTAAATGTTACTTCCAACAATTATGTGCAAATTATGTGGGTAACGCAAAGTGAAACGGAACTATCGGGTTTTCGTCTTTATCGGGGAACTTCAGCTGACTTTGCTTTAGCCACGGATTTGGGAGTTTTTATTCCTGCAACCAATACTTCCGAGCCCAAATATTATGTTTATACAGATAAAGAAATTGAATCTGCCGGAACTTATTATTATTGGCTGGAATGTATGGAGTTAAATGCCAGCAGCACTTATTACGGACCAAGGGAATTAAATTACCAGCCAGGTATTGGTGGAATGGAAGTTCCTATTGTGGAAGGAATAAACAGTATTTATCCCAATCCTTTCAATCCCGAAACCACTATTCGTTTTGGAGTTTTGGAACCAGCTACCGTTAAAGCCACTGTCTATAATAACCGGGGACAAAAGGTTTGTGAACCGATAAACGGATATTATGATAAAGGCACTTATTCCTATATTTGGAATGCAACTGATTATAACAATAGGTGTTTAAGCAATGGCATCTATTTCATCAGGTTACAAGTTGGGTCTAATATCTATACTCGTAAAGTGGCTATCGTGAAATGATCTGCCAATGATAATATAACTGAAAAATACTTTTAAGTCCAGAGTCCATTGCGCCTGCATAACGATAAATAACTAAACAAGTTATAAGGCGCAAAGGGCTGTGGGCGATTGCAGAAAAAATAAAAACGGATCCTTTATTCTGGGCTAAATCCATTTTAGGTCTATCAAGCCCAAATTACATAACTATCATATTTCTATCGCAACAACGCTTAAAATCCGCTTGACATAAACCCTTCTGCATACATAGTAGCTTTTTGGATATTATAAACGATGAATTGGGGAGTTTTAATGAAAAAATGGCTTTTTCCCGTTCTTCTTTGTTGTTTATTGATAATCAGCGCTTGCTCTTCCAATGCGCGGTTAGCTAAAAAAGCACAAAAGAATTATGATAAGGGAAATTATGAAATTGCCACTCAGGAAGCAATGAGAGCATTAAGCAAAAAAACGGATAATCCTAAAACCCAAGAACTTTTAGTGCAGTCCTGGCAAAATTATCGTTTGGCGCAACAGAGAAAGATTGAAAAACTGATGCAAAGCAACGACACAAATAAGTGGGAACAAATTTACCTGGAATATACTTCGCTGCAAAATCTGGCGGAGCAAATCCAATCGCTGCCTCCTTTAATAAATCCCTATACTGGTTATAAAGTTGTAATTGACATTCCTGATTATGCCGCTGAAATAAAACAAAGCCAAGAAAATGCCGCTGAGGCACATTATCAAACAGGCATTTTATATGCCAAAATGAACAATGCTAAAGATACGCAAAAGAAAGCCGCACTGGAATTTAAAGAAGCGCTGAAACTTATTCCCAACTATCAAGATGCCGCTTTAAGATATGAACAAAGCCGTAAACTTGCCCTTAAAAGAATAGCCATAACTACTTTTGAAGATAAAAGCAATACTTCTGGCATATATGGAGCCGTCAGTGATATTTTAACCGATCAAATTGTCTCTTTGTTATTGTCCTCCGCCAACACTGAGTTCGTGGAAATTATAGATAGAACCCAACTGGAAGCAGTTATGAAAGAACAACAGCTTACCGCTTCCGGTTTAACTAATAATGAAGGTTCATTTCGCTTGGGACAAATTTTAGGCGCCGATGAAATATTAACCGGACGCATTTTACAAATAAATGCTACTCCTGAACGGACCGTTAGCGTTACCAGTGAAGACGAAACCGAAGTTGTAATCCGCACCGAAGAATATACAGATGAAGATGGCAATACTCAGGAACGCGAAATTAAGGGAAAGGTCTTTTGCCGCTATCGTAAATTCACTAAAACGGCAAATGTTAGCATTTCCACTTCCTATTGCCTTTTAGAAGTGGAAACCGGAAAAATTAAACAGCAAGAAACCGTGGAAATTAAAAATGCTTGGAGCGATACCTGGGCAAGGAAAATTTCCGGAGATGAGCGTGCCTTAAGTAACAACATAAAAAAACAGATGGAAAAAGCAGAACCCTTTCCGCCTTCGCTAAATGAAATGGTTAAAGAGGCGCTTAAACAAACCGGAAATGACATAGCCAATAAGCTTTGCGGATATTTAAGCTAATGAAGCGCTGTTTATATATTCTGCTATTGTTACTTTCCTCCTGCAGCGTAGCCAAAAAACAACCAGAATGGACTTTGCAACAACCCTTTGACAATGGCTATTATAGCGCGGTGGTAAAAATTCCTAAGAAAGCGCCCAACTATAAAGAATTAGCCAGAAATGATGCCATTCGTGAGATATCCACTCAAATCAGCGTTCAGATTGATTCTGACATTGCTTTAACGGAAACGGAAGCCAATGGAATTCCTTCTTCAGAATTAATCAGCAACATCCGCAGTTCCAGTAATAATAAAATTAGAGACCTACAACTGGTAGGCACTTATGAAACCAAAAATGACTTTTGGGCTTATTACCGACTTTCCAAAAGCGAATATTATGCCTGGCGCAAAAATCAATGTGATCAAGCAGTGGCTCAGGCACTCAATTTACTAAACGAATTTGATCTCTCTCAAGCCAATTTAACTTCCGGCATATCAGCTCTCTTAAAAGGACTGGAACTGATTGTGGATTATACCGATATGGATTTGACCACGAATTATCGGAATAAGCAGATTAATCTCTATAATGAACTTTTCTTTCGTCTGAACCATTTAACCGAAACAGTGCAAATAAAATATGCGAAAAAAGAAATTGATCTTATAGCCAAACAAAGAGATAGAAAAAGCATTGCTGTTTTCGTTAACTATCAACAGGCAGGCAAAGAAATACCGGTAAATAATTTTCCAGTATGTTTCAATTTTTTGAGTGGTAAAGGCGAAATTGTTGCTAAGGGCTTAACGGATGAAAATGGAAAAGCAGAATTGATCCTAAACCGCATAACATCATTCAGCACTCCTCAATTTATAGAAGCCAAACCGGATAAGGATTTTTGGCTGACGAGCATAGAAAATCCTATCGTTAAAACGATGTTTGGCAATCTCCCATTTTTACCTGCCACTTTAAAACTGAATGTGCATCGTCCTAAAGCATTTGTGCAATATAGTTTTAATAATACTTCCGGGACTGACTATCGCAATATTTTGCTAAAAAAACTGCAGGACTTGGATTTGGAAGTTTCAACCAACCAAAATGAGAGTGATTATACCTTTAAAGTGAACATCATAACTCGCAATAGTGAATTTCTGCCTTTGCTAAAACAATATTCAGCCGTCGCCGATGCCTATATTGAATTGATCGACTCCCACACAGGAAAAAGTGTTTACAACACAAATTTAACTGGAATTAAAAGTGTGGCAGTTACCCCAGATATCGCTAAAGGCAAAAATGAACTCGATGCAGTAAATGAACTTTGCGATAAAGTTATGTTTATGCTTGTGCAACAATATATTATGTATTAAAGTGCAGGAGCGCGGGAGTGTGGGAGTGCAGAAGTTTTTAAAATTCCAGCCAGCAATCAGCGTTTATCCCCTTTGGCTTTTCGCCTGCTTTTATTTCTTCTTTGCTGGCTTTGATTAGATAAAAAGAATCACTTTCCCAATCCCAATTTAGGACTTTTGCCATTTGCCTGATCTCTTGAACATAATTCTCTTTAACATAAGCCACCTGGCCACACTGAACATAAATAATTTGAGATAAGTCGGTCTCGGGTGATATTTTAAGATGTGAGTCCTGGTCCGGAACCAAAGTATAATTTTCTTTTGCATCAATGTGCAAAAAGACACTTTTTAGTTCACGAGGATAATTTAAGCATAGTTTACGAAACTGTTCATCCACAAAAACAATGTCGCCGCTCTCTTGAAAAAAGCATTTAGGCATCAAATCGCCAATAGGAACAGAGCCAGAACTAAAATCAATTCCATTTTTGGCAAAGCTCTGATCCCAAAAGAATATTTGTCTGGGTTTGGGAACCGCAATGTAATCTAAAAGCCGTAAACATTTAATATTGCGCATCCAAGCATTTTCCCTGTAATTAGTGAATATCAAGCGCATATTATATTCAGATAGCTCTTCCCCATCTTGCAGCATTGCTAAATATGCGTTGTTTTCGTTTAGTTCCAAACGGTGAAAAGTTAAAGAATAGTTGTCTTTGCTTTCAATTTGCAAATTTTGCCAGGGGATGTTGGTGAGGGAATTTAGCCAAGGAATTAAGGATATGCCTTGCCAGTTTTCTTCTTTTTGAGAGCCATCCTTATCCCTAACAGTATTGAAGGGTACCATTTTTTCTTGCTGTAATTGCTCTTTGTTTATGGATAGTAATTTTCCCTCTGGCAAATAGATATCAAAGGCAGAAAGCTCTACCAGAAGCATTAGTAAAATGACTATTAACGGGTATTTTCGCATTGTTCATCCTTTTTGTGGTTTTTATAGATATAATAGCGCAAAATGGAAAAAATCCAAATACGCAAAAATCCTTGAATGAATCAATTGAACATAACTAACTGTAAAGAAATGATATAAAGGATATTTTGAATAGTTTATAATCTGCGCAATCAGCGTAATCTGCGTGAAAAATATCAAAGTTGGAGTTGACAAATATTATTGCTTTGATTTTAGTGAAAATATGCCGAGTGTATTTTCCTTTAGCTTCATAAAAGTATGGAAATGCACCATAGGGTATAAATGGAAACATTTATGCCTCCCGTATTTGGAAAGGCAACAGTGGAAATAAAAAACTTCATCCCTGTCTGCCTCTATAGTTTAATATGGAGGAAAAAAATGAAAAAATTTAGCGTTATTTTAATCGCTATCCTTACCCTGTTTATGTTTGCTTGCAGTGAAAAGGATGACAACCCCACCGAGGTTAATGTTTACGGTTACAAACTGGATCAATTCATTTCCAATACTGTTTTGCGTGACTTAGTTGATCCCAGTGCCTCTGACACTTTGAATTTTCGGGATTTATTTTGTTACGAAATTTATGCCAGTGATGGTTACAGTCCTCGTAATTCTTCTAATGCCGGATACGATTTAACTTGGAATATATTTAAAGAGGGTTATATTGTTCCTGGTGATGACAATCGGACTTGGTTTTCATCTGAACTGGGTCTTCCAGGTGCCTTTAAAGTAAAAAATACCGTCCAATTCAATTTATATAGAAAAGTTGAAGTAAATAGTGGCAGAAGTGACAAGACAATAGAACTTAGAGGTCTAAATCTTCACACCATCCAAAATTGGAATGCAACGGATGAAGAGGCAATTAAACTAAGCGATTTATTGCAAGGCATTAGTTTTTCAGACAGCAGCAGCATTCGTTTAATCAGCATCGATGGTTACAGCAAAGAATATACGCTTGATCAGATCAACGAAGGATATTACTTGCTAAATTCGGAAGTAACAACTTTTCCCAATCTCAATGATACGCTGCCCGGATCGTTAAAAAAGTTTAAGAAGATCGCGAGCATTGAAGTATTAAATGCCAGCGCCCAAGAATTTAGTTTTGGCAATGCGACTCTTGCTAAAAAAGACATCGCCATTACAGTTCCAGAAAGTTTTAGCGGCTACGATGCCACTGAATTGACC
This sequence comes from Candidatus Cloacimonas sp., assembly GCA_039680785.1. Taxonomy (NCBI): domain Bacteria; kingdom Pseudomonadati; phylum Candidatus Cloacimonadota; class Cloacimonadia (SeqCode); order Cloacimonadales (SeqCode); family Cloacimonadaceae (SeqCode); genus Cloacimonas (SeqCode); species Cloacimonas sp. (SeqCode). Next base: position 14,168 of record JBDKSF010000062.1, on the reverse strand, counting down.
GATTATTGAATTGTAAATAGTATAGCTAATAGACCTTTCTAAGAGTGAAACTGCAGAAATTATTTCCGCTAATTATTTTGTGCTATTTGAGCACAAATTTATTCGGAACAGCAAAACAGGACTCCTTAAAGACCTATAATCTACCTACTGTTTATGTAGTTGTAGAAAAACCGTCTGAGGCAATTGGTTCTTTGCATACAATTGAGAGTGAGGATGTTAAGACCTCACTTTCGCTACGCGAAGCAATGCAAAACAGTGTAGGTATCAGCGCCACAACAGGTAGCAAAGATGAAAGCAATTTACGCTTGCGCGGTTTTCGCAAAAATGAAATAAAAATTATGGTGGATGGCAGACCTTTAAATAATGGCTATTTTGGTAATGTGGATATCAACAAGCTTTCGTTGCTGAACATTGAAGAAATCCAAATCCTAAAAGGTCCAGCTTCTCCTTTATATGGAACCAATAATATGGGCGGGGTAGTTAATATTATTACCAAAGCCCCGCCCAAAAATAACTGGCTGGAATTGAACACCATTTTTAAACGCAACCAAACCTGTGAAATAAACCTTGCATCCGCTCACAGTTTTGATAGCTGGAATTATAGAATCGGCCTTTCCAGGGAACAAACAGACGGATTTGTCCTCTCCCAAAATTTTACCCCCACCAGTTCTGAAAATGGAGGAATTCGCAATAACAGCGATAACTGCTTATACAATCTTTCCGGTTCGCTGACCAGTGATTTGCTCAATTTTCATAATATCGGAATCGATTTTGGGTATAGCACAATGGATAAAAAGAATATTCCCAGTTCCATTTATGAACATCGCTATAGACAATATCAGGATTGGATGCGTTATAATAGCGGCGTTTGGACAAAATTTCGCTTGCAAGAAAGCAGCGTTTTAAATCTGCAATTTACTTATGATTACAGTGCAGACCGCTATTTGGAATATAGTGATCCAATGTATGAAACTAATACTTTAGATTCCAGTATGCACAATCAAGCATTTGGCATTCATTCTCGCTTTACAAAATCCTTTGCTAACAACCGCAAACTGGAGCTTGGTTATAATTATGAATTGCAAATAAATCGGCGTAAAGATGACGGGTCATATCTCGAATGGACTTATTCACCTGTCCATCTACATCAGTTATTCAGTCAATATGAAAGCTATCTTTTACCCGATTTATTGCTGACTACTGGCTTGGGATTAAGCGCCGGTTTGAATAAATACCACACTGAATTTAATCCACAATGGGAACCTGCAATCGGGATTTCCTACGACAGTTTTTTTAATGGTAAGACCTCTTTTGCCATAGGACGAAATACTTCTCAGCCAACGATGCGTCAGCTCTATTCTGAAAGTAAGGGCAATCCCGCTTTAAAACCCCAAAACTCTTTGAAAATAGAGCTTAGTCATAATCAAGCATTGCTGCATAATAAACTATCCCTTTTCGGCAGTGTATATTATAATGATACCAAAGACCTAATTGATTTATATAGGGGACGCTACGAAAATATCTACAAAGTAAAATCACAAGGCGCAGAAATTGGGATGGACATCTCTTTGCTAAAATTTTGGCAATCCAGTGTAAGTTACGCTTATCTCAGCTATCAGGAAAATAGTGATTATTATTTAACGGAAACGCCCAAAAATTCAGTGGACTTAACCCAGCGCTTCAAACTGCCTTATAATGCCAATTTTAACATCTACAGTTCTTTTAGAGATAAACGCCTTTCTCAAGACGACGAGGGTAGATATCATAATTTAGCTGTCTATTGGAAGCATAATTTGCTATTAACCGTTCCCTATAAACAAGTTGAATTATCTTTGGGCGTGGAAAACATTCTGGATGAAAACTATCAATGTGAATACGGATTTCCGGAACCAGGAAGAAACTATTCTCTCGGTTTGCAAATTAAAATATAGCAGACACAGCATAGCACCAACTGTTTTATTCTCTTGCTGATAACTTAATCTAACTCATCATCTCCCCCACTCCCAGTCCATTAAGCAAAGTGGTTTTGGGTATGATAAGCCACCTATATAAAACATTTCCAAAGCCATAAATCCAAACATTTGCAGAGCTGGGACGAATAAGGCAGAGGGAAAAAAATGCTTACTCCTTTTTTACCGATTTCTCACTCTTTAATTAGCTAACTGTTTGTAACCTAAGGGTATCTCTTACGACTCAGTAACGCTGCAGTAACAATGCAGTTATCTCGCTACGGAAATGTTACTGATTTGTAACGCCAATGCAAGGTGAAATTGCTGGGGGCGAGCAACTGTAAATTAGCTTTTCATTACCCTTGTTACTAATTACCCAAACGCTTTATGCTCGAAAATTATTTTGTTTAGTCCTGTGTTCTGTTGCGTTTTTACTCTTATATTCTGACATCCTTTTTTTAAATTTGGATTAAGAGGCCATTTATTAACTGACGAAAAGAGAAAAAACTTGACAAAAGTATGGAATTTTATATGAAGGAAGAGTGAAGAGAAAAATTAGTTTTATTGAACGACAAAGAAAGGGAGAGTGATTTGCTTTTACAAAAGTATTTTGAAACACGCTTTGAACTTATAGACAAAGAACTTGTCAGGGTATTGTCTTGGGATAATAAATATGCTGCCAACCTCAAAAAGGCAATGACCGAAGCAGTTATGCCGGGAGGGAAAAGATGGCGTCCTATCCTGCTTCTTTCTATGTTTGAAATGCTTACTGGCTTCAAAAAAAATCGCGCTTTCCCCGATGCTTTAAAAGCAGCTGCAGCCATAGAATTAGTTCATAACGGAGGGTTAATTCATGATGATTTGCCCAGCGTTATGGACCGAAATCAGCGGAGAGGTCAACCTGCCTTGCATATAAAATATGGTAATGCCGTAGCTATTTTGGCTGCGGATGCTCTTTATTCTCTTGCTTTTGAATTATTGGGAGAATTTCAAAATCCCGAACAAGCGATGAAATCCATTCAAATTCTTTCCAATGCAGCTAAAAGTTATGGAATGGTTGGAGGACAAGCTGTTGCTCTTACCAGTCGTCATAAAGTGATGAAAATAAACACCTTGAATTATATAGACATTAAAAAAGTGGGCTCTTTGCTACAAGCGTCAGCTGATATTGCCTGTCTGTTAAGTAAAGCAGATGAAGAAACACATCAAATTATGATTGCTTATGCTACTAATTTGGGTATCGCTTATCAAATGATTGAAGATATTGAAGCAGATTATTCACGCGGTAGTGATGGTTTGGATGAAGATTATGTTCCTGTCTCCAAATCAAGCTATACTGGGTTGCTTGGTTTTGATAAAGCGCGTAAAACAGTGGAAAATATGCTGGATTACACGGCTAAAATGCTGAAACCATATCCCGATAATTCCATTTTGCTGGAATTCGTGGCTATGATTAAGGAAAGATTACCCTGATAAAATGGTTGACATACATACGCATTTATTACCCAACATTGATGACGGTTCAAAATCTGTAAGTGATTCATTAAACCAACTTTCCCTGATGGCTGAAGGCGGAATAAACAGAGCTTATTTAACTGCTCACTATTTTAAAGGTCACTATCAATATACGCGTTCCGAATATGATGCAAAATTTAATGATATCGTAGCTAAGGTAAAAGAAAAGGGGATAGATATTGATCTGCAGCCCGGCTTTGAAATATTTTTGCAACCCGATATTTTGGACGATATAAAAAAGTATGAACTCACTTTGGGTAAAAGTTCTTATGTCCTTTTGGAAAGTGACTTGAATGGTTTACCCAACGATTTTTACAATAATATTTATCCTCTTTTGCGCGCTGGTTATAAACCCATTTTGGCTCATGCCGAACGCTATGTAAGCATTATGAAAAAACCATCTAAAGCTGAAGACCTGATCCATCGTAATATTTATATGCAAATCAGCGCTGGCAGTTTGCTTGGTTTGTATGGGGAAAAAGTGAAATCCACCGCTTGGATTTTAGTTACCAAGGGCTGGACTCATTTTATCGCTTCCGATGATCATTTGCGGGACAGATATCATATCTATTTTGAAGCAAGGAAAAAAGTGGAAGAAATGATAGATAATCATACTGCTCATCTGCTTTTTTATGTGTATCCCGCCAGCATTAATAATGGAGAACATATCCCCTATGAATATGTTCAAGTATATAGTCCCAATCACCATCATCATCATAAACGCAACTGGATAAAGAGGATATTTGACTAATATACTGATTACGGGAATAACTGGTTTCGTAGGTAGAAATGTATTGAACCAGCTTATAAAATCCAGTTCCGATTTGAACATAACGGCTTTAGTTCGTCCGGGCACGCCAATCAAGCGTTATGAAGAATATGGAGATCTTTTGCGGATCATCGAAATGGATCTTGCCGATACTTCTTTATTAAAAGAATTTCTTTTCACAAACGAGTTTGAGACCATTTTGCACATAGGCGCTTTGCGGGGCGGGAGAAAATTTCCCAAAGAAACATATTTGCGCAGTAATGTTTACAGTACCGCTCAAATGGTTGAATACTGCCTGGCAAAAGAAGCAAAATTAATTTATTGTTCATCCGTGGGTGTTTTTGGTGCAATTCCACAAGAATTGCCGGCGGGACATCAAACGGAAAGAAATCCTGATAATTTTTATCATTACACTAAAATTGAATCGGAACGGATAATCAACAGAGCTATTTTGAATGGACTTAAAGCTGCCATTGTGCGTCCCAGTATTGTTTACGGAGAAGGTGATTACGGTTTTCCTTATCAAATGGTAAAACTGGTAGATAAATATATCTTTCCGCTCATTAATCGCCCAATCTGGATACATCTTTGCAATATAGATGCCCTGGTAAGAGCTTTTGTTTATCTTACTTTAAACGACTGGAAAAGCGGTTTAACTTTGACCGTTGCCGACAGAGAACCGGTTCAATTACAATTACTTATCGACTTTATCTCCCGCCAGTTACACAATAAAAATTACCCTCGCTATCTAAAATGGGACAGACGATTCTTCGCTTGGGGCGAAAAAATCTCTCGTTTGCTTAAAAATGAACTTTGGATCAGCCGATTTGAACTGATCTCCAAAAGCTGGTTTTATGATGTGACCGCCTATTATGAAATAATGGATAAAGAGGGTATTAAGCCCCACTTTACTATTCCTGAATTTGAAATAACCATCAAGGACTATCTGAAACACTAATGGCTGTTCCAATTATTAACGACTGGGCAAAATATTTTGATAATCCCGATGAAGGGCTGGGCTCTTCTTACGAAAGAATCGTGCTGAATATTTTACTAAGTGAAATATGTGAAAATCTAAATATTCAGACAGCCCTGGAAACCCCTTGTTTTGGTTTTACCGGTATAAGTGGCATCAATCTTGTCAATTTGGCTCGCCAAGGCATAAAGGTATCTTTGGAAGATCATAATCTGGAACGCATCCAAAAAATCAGTGAGTTATGGCAGGATCTTCGTTTGCATACAGATATAGAATATAATGCCGATTATCGCAAATTGAACTATCCTGATAAACACTTTGATCTGGGTTTCAATTTTTCGGCAATGTGGTTCGTTTCTGATCTTAAAGATTTTATCGCTGAGTTTTGCAGAGTATGCCAAAAAGCAATTTTAATCTGTGTTCCCAATCAAGACGGAATCGGATTCAAAATGCAAATAAAGGACTATTCACCAGCTAAATATCCCTTTTTGCATCCTGCTTTTCTTGATATAGCTACCATTAAATACTTAATGAAACAAAATAGATGGACATTACAAAAAGAGAATTATATTGATTGCCCTCCCTGGCCTGACATTGGTATGAAAAAAGAACTTTTTTTCAGCCGCCTGACAGGAAAAAAAGAACTTACCGAAAAAGAAAAGGAACCTATATCTATCCTATCTTATTATCAAGAAGAAGATGAGGATTTCGTTTCCCGAATGCTTTCCTACGGTTGGTTAGAAAAAAAAGCTTCCCGCAGTTTTAAAAAATATTGGGCACATCACTATTATATGCTTTTTAGTCCGGATAATACTTAATGACACGGAAAAACCGCAATACTTTAATAATCGGGTTGCTCATTGGTATTGTCCTGATTGTTGCCTGGTTATATTATACTCCCTTAAGTGAAATTCAAGCTCAGATTGCCAAAGTGAATTATATTTGGGTGCTTTATGCTTCGCTAATCTATCTTTTTGCCTATTTTTTACGCTCACTGCGTTGGCGTTTATTGATTCCGGCTCCGGCAAATCCTAACATATTTAAGACCTGGCTGTATTCAATGGCTGGCAACTTACTAAACTATTTAATTCCTATCCGGGCGGGTGATTTTGCGCGGGGTTGGTTTATAAAACGCCATTATAATATCCCTTATGCTAAGGCACTACCTTCCGTTTTTGTAGATAAGGCATTTGATACCTTGGCAATACTATTTGTTATTGTCATTTTGCCTTTCACGACGATTGAACTAAGCACGGCAATGATTATTTTGCTCTGTCTGCTCACTTTGGTATTTATTATAGCAATGTCTATTTTACTTGCTTCTGTTCGGTATAAAGAAAAAGTGGTAAAAATTATCACCTTTCTTTTTTCCTGGCTGCCACATAATGTGAAAGTGAAAGTTAATCCTGCCATAGAGATGTTTATTGAAGAACTGAATATTTTTGAACATCATCCTGGCAAGTTACTTTTGGCATTGTTTTTCACTGCAAGTGGGGTCTTAATGGACGGAGTATATTTTTATTTGTTATTTCGTGCTTTCGGAATAATGTATCCTTTTGCTTTAGTTCTTTTTGGCTATACTTTAATTAATCTCTCTTATGCTATTCCTCAACCTCCTGCCCAACTTGGCAGTAATGAATGGATGATGATTATTATTTTTAGCATAGGATTTGGATTGACAAAGACCACTGCTTCGGCAATTATGGCTTTTGGACATATTTTAACCGCTGCCTTAATGAGTTTAGGGGGCATAATTGCTTTCGCTGCACTTGGTCCCGGGCTCTTTTTAAATGTTTTTAAAGGAGAAAAAATAGATGACTGAAGATGAATTGATCAAACAGATAACTGCAATGCAAAATTTGAAAGAAACGCTGCTGAAAGAAATACATAATGCCATTATTGGACAGGACAGAGTGTTAACCGATATCCTAATTGCTTTATTTGCCAATGGCCATATTTTATTGGAAGGAGTTCCTGGCTTGGCTAAAACATTGTTAATCTCTACTTTGGCAAAAGCACTTTCCCTATCCTTCAGCCGTATTCAATTTACTCCCGATTTGATGCCTTCCGATATTACTGGAACGGATATTTTGGTAAATGACCCAATGACTTCTCAGAAACGGTTTGAATATATCAAAGGTCCTATCTTTGCCAATATCATTCTGGCGGATGAAATCAATAGAACCCCTCCTAAAACACAAGCTGCCTTATTGCAAGCAATGCAAGAATATGCAGTTACCAGTGGAACTGTTACCCGTCCTTTAAGTAAGCCATTTTTAGTGATGGCAACTCAAAATCCCATTGAACAAGAAGGAACTTATCCTTTACCGGAAGCACAATTAGACCGTTTTATGTTTTTTATCAATATCGATTACCCCACTTTGGAAGAAGAACTTAAAATCGCTGAAAGTACTACTGGATTGGATACGCCTGTTATAACTCCTCAACTTTCCGGAGAACAAATAATCACTTTACAACAGGCAGTGCGTTCTCTTCCCGTAACCGATCATATTCTTAAATATGCTGTAAATTTGGTTAGAAAATCTCGTCCAAATTCTGAAGATGCCTCCAAAGAAATAAAACAATGGGTTGCCTGGGGAGCTGGACCTCGCGCTTCTCAATATTTAATTTTATCAGCAAAAACAAGAGCTGCTTTAGACGGTAGGTTAACTCCCGCCGAAGAAGATGTAAAAGCATCGGCAATAAATGTTTTACAGCATCGGATTTTACCTTCCTTTGCAGCTCAGGCAGAAGGTATATCCTCAAAACAAATAATTCACTGGTTACTGGAGGATAAATGAAAAGGGTAATACTATGCACTTTATGCCTGCTTATCTGTTTGTCCGTTTTTGCCATAGATAACAAATTCTTGCATCAATTGGCTTACATTAAAAACTCTCAGGCATTTTCCATTCGCTTTGATGAGAACCTGATTTATACCAATAATCCAAATTATATTTGGGTTTATTCCATTTTTAATCCTTGGCAACCAAAACTGGAAGCTGCCTTCTTTTCTCCTAATCCGATTGAAGATATTGAAACTCTTGCGGGAAAATATGTTATTGTTGCCTCCCACGAGCCAACTAATCAAGTTCTGATGGTAGATAGTTTATACACTGGTTCCCGCATATTTTTCCCTCAAACAATCTTAGGTGATAAACTAACGCGTGAGGGCTCCATTTTATATGTGGCAGATCGTTATAAAGGCATAGACATCATTAATTTAAGCGGAGGAACTTCGCGTGAATTATTATCTACTTTTTCCGAGAAATGGGGCATTAAAGATTTCGTGGCTAATTATCCCTATCTCTTTGCTCTCAATGATTTCGGTTTAGTGGCTGTGAATATTATGGATCAGTCCTATCCTGTTTCTTTGGGAACTAATTACCAAATTGTAGATGCTACCTGTTTAGCTAAAAATGGAGATACAATCTGGATTGGAGCTGGCAAAAATTTACTTGCTTTCAATATCTATGATCCGGAAAAACCAACTTTGATCAGCCAGATAAGAATGACTAATGAAATTATCAGTTTGGCTATTAAGGATAACCGCCTTTTTATTGCTTTGGGACGAGGTGGCGTAAAAATAATGGATGTAACCAATCCCCTCAAAACAGAAGACCTGAATAATATCTTTCTAACCGTTCCTGTCTATGATTTGGACTTGGCTAACGACTATATCTTTATAGGTTTGGGAAAAGAGGGTTGGATGATCTATGAATACCGCTAAACTTGAAGCGGGATATATTTTTACTTTATAAAGGGAATCGTGTTTCCCAGAATATCAATAGTGAAGCTTTTGGCGGAAGCAATATCATGATTATAGAAGAGATAGCCCTCTTTCTTGCCATTCGGTAAAAGTTCTCCATAACTAAATTCATTATTAACCAGTTCATAATACATATCCTTTTCCTTATTTCTCTCGGTTAAACTAAATTCAGAAGTAGAAGTAAAAGGGCTGTTAATTTCATTCAACATAATTCTGCGTTCCAAGTCAGCTAAGATATAATCAGTTGGAATTGGATCGTATTGCTTTTCATTACAAAGAATGCTGAAAGAATTTTGTTTAATTTGAATCTTATGATCGGAGGTATTTTTGATACTGATGAACACAGGAAAGAAGCGGTTATTTACTTCCTGATAGCTACCAGGATAATTTTGAGGACGCACAATAATCAATAATGAATCGGAACGGATTATGGCATAGTTATCTTCACTTAAAACTCCTGGAGCAGGCATAAATTGACTGATAGAACAAGCAACCGGCAGTAGTAAAACTACTACCGGTAGCATCATAATTAATAGTTTATTGATTATCCTCATCATTATTATCAAGATCTTCTTCCGCTTCCACTAATTCGTCAATTTCTTCTTCTTCCTCTTCTGCGGAATCTTCATATTCGCTTTCTGGGAGTGCTTCCAAATTCTGAACTGGATTTGCTTTTAAATTTTCCACTTCTTTATCTAAGGATTCTTCATCCGGCTCGGAATGAACCAAAGAAATATCGCGCACAAAATCATTGGGAGCCAGATTGATTAAACGAACACCCAAAGCATTTCTTCCTACCACGGAAATTTCCGAAATGCGTTGACGGATAATCATTCCACCTTGTGTAATAATGATCAAATCATCATCATCTCGCACCAGCATCAAAGAAGCCAGATAGCCGTTTCGTTTGTTTGTTTTCAGCGTTATAACACCCATTGAACCTCTTCGGGTAGATGTGTAACTGGATACAGGACTGCGTTTTCCGAAACCGTTTTCACTGATGGCTAAAATAGTGGAGGCATTGGGATTACCATTTTCTAATTGATCCTGAGCCGTAGCAATTGTCATTGAGATAACATAATCTTCATTTCTCAAACGGATTCCTCTTACACCTTGAGAGAATCTGCTTACAGAACGAATTTCATTTTCATTGAAACGGTTGCATTTACCTTGATGCGTTGCCAGTAAAATATCATCTCCCGCTTCACTAATTCGGGCATCAATAAGTTCATCTGCTTCCCTCAATTTAATTGCTTTTATACCATTAGAACGAGGATGAGAAAATGCAGCTAAAGGTGTCTTTTTAACTAATCCGTTACGAGTGCACATAATTATGTTCTGATCCGGATGAAAATCCTTCAAAGTAACGAATGCTTTAATTCTGTCACCTTCGGAAAGTTTCACCAAATTAACGATTGCTTTGCCTCTGGCAGTTCTACTGGCTTCGGGAATTTCAAACACTTTCAGCCAATAACACATTCCTTGGTCGGTAAATAGCAAAATATAGGAATGCGTGCTGGCTACAAAAATATACTGAATGAAGTCCTCTTCTTTCAGGTTGGATCCACTTAGACCTTTTCCGCCTCTTGCTTGAACCTTATAAGTATCTACGGGCAAGCGTTTTACATAACCATCGTGAGTTATTGTAACCACCACCGTTTCATCAGCAATCAGATCTTCCATATTAAAACTGCCGGCAGGAGCAGGATTTATAGTTGTTAAGCGTTTATCAGCATATTTAGCACGCAATTCAGCGGTTTCTTCTTTAATTAAATTCATTCTAAGTTCTTTATGTTCTACCAATTCCGTAAGACGAGCAATGATTATCAACAGTTCTTGATATTCTGTCTCTATCTTTTCTCTTTCCAAACCGGTTAAGCGTTGCAAACGCATATCCAGAATTGCTTTTGCTTGAATTTCGGATAAGCCGAATTTTTCTTGAAGTGCCAAACTGGCTTCCCCAGGCGTTTGGGAAGCACGAATTGTAGCTATTACGGCATCAAGATTATCCAGAGCAATTTTTAAGCCCTCTAAAATATGCAAGCGTTCTTTGGCATTGCGAAGTTCAAATTGAGTGCGGCGTAAAACAACTTCATGACGAAATTCAATAAAATTCTGCAACATATCTTTCATATTAACAACTTGCGGAACGCCATCTATCAAGCAAAGATTTATTACACCGAAGGTTGATTGCAGCTGAGTGTATTTATACAAAAGATTTCTTACTACCTGAGCATCTTGATTGCGTTTAACTTGAACCACCAAACGCATTCCATCCCTGCCAGATTCATCACGAATGTCACTTATCCCTTCAATTTTTTTCTCTTTTACCAGTTCCACCATTCTTTCAATTAGAAGAGAAGTACTTAGTTGATAGGGTATGGAACGAATTATAACTTGTTCTGCATCATTAGGAAGTGTCTCAATTTCGGCTTCACCGCGAAGAATTATATGTCCTCTTCCGGTCTCAAAATAATCTTTAATTCCTTCCGTTCCCAAAATAAAACCACCGGTGGGAAAATCAGGACCCTTGATATATTGCAATAAATCCAATGGCTGTAAATCGGGATTATCAATTAAGGCAATAAGGGCATCGCAGATCTCGCCTATATTATGAGGAGGCATATTAGTGGCCATTCCTACCGCGATTCCAGAAGAACCATTAACCAGTAAATTAGGAAAACGGGAAGGAAAAACCACTGGTTCTTGCCGGGTTTCATCATAGTTACTTCTAAAATCAACTGTCTCTTGATCAAGCTCAGCAAGCATTTCCATCGTTATTTTTTGTAATCTTGCCTCTGTATAACGCATTGCGGCAGGCGGATCTCCATCTATAGATCCAAAGTTTCCTTGGCCATCAATTAAAGGATAACGCATAATCCAAGGTTGAGCCAAACGCACTAAAGTAGGATATACAACTTGTTCTCCATGAGGATGATAGTTACCACTTGTGTCACCAGCAATCTTGGCACATTTCCGAAAATGACCTCCCGGTGTTAAATTAAGTTCATGCATTGCATAAATAATTCTGCGTTGGGAAGGTTTTAAGCCGTCACGAATATCGGGTAAAGCACGCGATACAATTACACTCATAGAATAATCAAGGTATGCTTGTTTTAATTGATCTTCTATTTGGACGGGAATAATATTAGTTTGGTCAGACATCTATTTTCGCTCCTTATACATCCAGATTTTTCACATAGCGGGCATTAGTTTGAATAAAATCGCGTCGCGGCTCAACTTCATCGCCCATCAAAATGGTAAACATTCTATCCGCTTCAATGGCATCATCCATTTTTATGGCAATCATTTTCCGGTTTTCCGGATCAAGAGTTGTTTCCCAAAGCTGTTCTGCATTCATTTCACCGAGTCCTTTATAGCGTTGAACGATCACACCTTTTTCGCCCATTTCTTTAATTGCTCTATCGCGTTCTTCTTCATTAAATACATAGACCTTTTGTTTTCCTTTGCGAACCTGAAAAAGAGGTGGCATAGCAATATACAATTTTCCTTCTTCAATCACGGGACGCATATAGCGATAGAAAAAGGTCATCAGCAAAGTGGCAATATGTGAACCGTCCACATCGGCATCAGCCATAATGATTATTTTATGATAGCGTATTCTTTTTATATCAAATTCCTGCCCGATTCCTGCTCCCAGAGCCAGAATTATCGGCTGAATTTTGTCATTATTCAAGACCTTGTCCATTCGGGCTTTTTCAGTATTGAGCATTTTACCCCACAAGGGCAAAATTGCCTGAAAAGAACGATCTCTACCCTGTTTTGCACTTCCACCCGCAGAATCACCTTCCACTAAAAAGAGTTCTGTTTTTTCCGGATCGCTTAATGTGCAATCTGCCAATTTTCCAGGCAGGGAACCACTTTCCAAAACAGTTTTTCTGCGAGTTAGTTCTCTGGCTTTTCTGGCTGCTTCTCTTCCGCGGGCAGCTAAAATACTTTTTTGGGTTATATTTTTTGCTTCGGCAGGATGTTCCTCAAAATAAGTAAGCAATTTTTCATAGACAACGCTATTAACAATGCCTTCCACTTCCGAATTTTGCAGTTTTGTTTTGGTTTGACCTTCAAATTGAGGATTGGTAATCTTGATAGAAATAACAGCCGTAAGACCTTCTCGAATGTCTTCTCCCGAAGGTATAACCTTTTCATTTTTAAGCATATCGGTGTTTTTTATATAGGCATTCACTGCACTGGTAAGCCCTCTTTTAAATCCGCTTAAGTGAGTTCCACCTTCAGTAGTATTAATGTTGTTGGCATAACTAAAGATGTTTTCCTGATAACCCTCGTTATATTGAAGCGCCACTTCAAATTCCATTCCCTCTTTTATACTGGAAATATATACAGGATTGGGGAAAAGCGGTTTTTTGTTTTGATTTAAGTATTCTACAAAACTTTTAATGCCGCCATCATACTTAAAATCATGGACGCGGCTACTGCGTTCATCTTTTAAAATTATCCGCACTCCACTATTTAAAAAAGCCAGTTCTCTCAGCCGGGTAGTTAAATAATCAAAACTGAATTCAGTGGTCTCAAATATCTGCGCATCAGGGCGAAAAGTTACTACCGTTCCAGTTTTATCCGTATCTCCCAAAACTTTTAATTCGGTTACAGGAATGCCTCTTTCAAAACGCATATAATATTCTTTGCCATCTTTGAAAATATTCACTTCCAAAAATTCTGAAAGAGCATTAACTACAGAAACACCAACTCCGTGCAGACCCCCGGAAACTTTATAACTTTTATCATCAAATTTACCACCTGCATGAAGAACCGTTAAAACCACTTGAACCGCTGGCACACCCATATCTTTTTGAATATCCACGGGAATACCGCGTCCGTTATCTTCCACTTTAATATTGCCTTCGGCAGTAATAGTACAAATAATTAAATCACAAAAACCGGCAAGAGCTTCATCAATAGAATTATCTACTACTTCATAAACAAGATGATGTAAACCGCGTTCACTGGTGCCTCCAATATACATTGCGGGACGTTTTCGGACTGCTTCCAATCCTTTAAGCACTTTAATATTGCTTGCAGTATAGGTTGAACTTTGCATAATTTATTATCTCCTAATATGTTATAAATATAATTAAGGATTTTGCCCGAAAGAATCAATCTGCTATAAAACTTAGATCCTTAATTTGTTGCCATTCTAAATGATATAAGCGT
>JBDKSF010000061.1 GCA_039680785.1 Candidatus Cloacimonas sp. | reverse complement strand
TGCCTATTTTATGTCCTATGCTTCTTCAGTAAATGCCGATCACAACATATTTGTCTGGTATGAAAACGATTACACTCTAATGGGGGTAAAACACAGAGTAATAAACAATGCTGGAATTGATTTATTGCCTTCCGAAGAAATGGCCATAGCTGAATACCCGGCAGGAAATGCTTATCTAACTGACTGTGTAGCTTTGGGTAACAATTATCTGGTCGTTTGGATTGACGAACGCCAGACCGGAAAAATATATTATCAATTATATAACGGCAATCAGGAGATGCTTTTACCCGAAAATGGAACACCGCTAAACGATACTTTTATAGGACGAGAAGAAATCCTGGCTCAGGAAAAAATCTCGGCAACTGAATATGCCGTGGTCTATTATGTTTATAACGATGATGGCAATAATGCTTGCTATCTGCAATGTATTAATGAAAGTGGCACAAAAATTTATCCCGATAATGGCATTTTTCTGAGATACTATATGGGGTCTAATGTGTCCATCAGCACACAAAATGAAGCTATTTATATTGGCTGGATAAGTGATCATACTGATTATGATTATATTATGGGACAAAGAATAGCCGGAGGACAAAAATTGTGGGGTGAAGAAGGAAAAATAATAGCTCAAACAGATCCCAATGCCAATGACATCCTGGTTAAATCTACCTATTTCATTTGGAATAATTTTACCGCTCCTGCTTCCATATCGGCTTTAAAAGTAGATACAGATGGTAATCCGGCTGAAGGTTGGAATCCGGAAGGATTAATGATATCCCAAACTCCCAATTTAGATTATGTCTATCTCCAAAAAGCATATTTAGAAGTGGATAATCTGGTGCTTATCTATTCTTATTATGGCAATGATACCCAATTCTATCTGGCTCAAAAAATTACTAATGCAGGAGAGCTACTTTGGACGGAAAACGGTGTTCAAATTTGCGTAGATGCCCATTTACTTGATTCTGTTTGGGATAATGATAAGATAATCTTCGTTGGCTATTCTGGCGTTCCTTCCAATAACTATCTATTTTTTAATATTTTGGGTAGTTCAGGTGAGCTTTTGTATGGTATTGAAGGCAAAACCATCGCTAACAATATAATATTCAATTACGACTCCTCACTGGCAAAATTTGCTAATGGCGCTTACCTTTTTTCTTGCACTTATTATACTTATGAAAGTGATTCCTATGATATAAAAATGCTTGAGCTTGATCCGCAAGGCAATCCTCTCAACCATCAATTTGCAACCGTTTGTGATGCTCGCAATAGTCAAGACGCAGTTAGAAGTGTCGTTATTGGAAATAATGCTTTTCTGGCTTGGGGTGATGAAAGAATTGCTTCGTTTAATTGCGATACAATTGTAACCTCCATTTACGCTACTTGGGTGAATAGTTCTTATGTGGCAAATGAAGATGAAGTTATCACAAATCCTGCCGTTATTTCTTTACAGCAAAATTATCCTAATCCCTTTAATCCGGAAACCACGATTTCTTTCTCTCTGCCTAAAGCGGAAAAAGTAAACCTGAATATCTATAACTTAAAAGGACAACTGGTTAAGACCCTTTACCAAGATAACCAATGTTCTGCAGGAGCAAATTCCGTGGTCTGGAACGGAAAAGATGATAAAGGAAATAGCGTAAGCAGCGGCATTTATTTCTACCGCTTAAATTGTGGAAAAGAACAGCTGACCAAGAAAATGGTGCTTAGTAAATGAAGTAACAGAGTTCAAAGTGCCGGAGTGCGGGAGTTCAAAGTGCGGGAGTTCAAAGTTCTTAGTTCAAAGTTCTTTTTTCGGTGACCTCGGTGGCTAAAAAAAACCGGCTGAAAAAAACTTCAGCCGGTTTTTTTGAGAAGGAGATAAGGTTTATAAATTGTCATCTGTTTACTGCTTTCACTTGGAAAAATTGGTGGGCTGTATCAGCCATAAAACTATATTGGTTTTCCGTTGTGGAAATAACAAAATTCCAAGGTCCCGTAGGCGAATCGGAAGAGTAAACATCATAGCCACTTGCCCCGTTAACATTATTCCAGCTTAGAACACAGTTATTATCAGCTGTTTGAGTTAGTTGCACTTCCGGTTTACTAAGAATTAGATGTCCCACATATAGGTTATTAATCATAAAGTCATTATCGGCATTAGAAGTTGTAGAGCCAGCAAAGAAGGCAATTCTCTTATGTCCGGTTAAACCATTCAAAGGAATGCAAATCCTTTCTCCCCAAGGGCTAATATCATTCAGAACATAAGGTGAACCCGTATTATTCCATTCTCGCACAATATTGGAAGTGCTCCAAGTATAACCATCGGAAATTAAAACGGCAAAGCGATCATCAAGTCCAGTTAAAGCAGGAGGAGTTCCCGTCGGGGGCTGATTGTTTTTAAGAAATGCCAAATCAAAATAGAGATAATCACTGTCTTCCGTAAACAAAAATTGAGGCGTGATGAGCCAGCCGTTTAAATTGCCCCAGATATTGATTCTGGCTGCTTTATCCGTTCCGGCAATATTTAGCCAATCGTCCTGTTCCCACAATGAGTTACCTCCCAATTGAATTGGGTCAACCAAATCACCCCCTTTTCGCAACCAATCTGAATTTGGAGGAAAAGAACTTCCATCAAAACTTTCCGTCCACGGGTAATTCATAATAGAAGGATCTGCCATAGTGGTAAAACTCCAAGCGGGACAGGCAATTGCATTGCCAAAACCATTACGGGGAATTACTCTCCAATAATAAGTGGTGCTATAATCCAAAAGAGTCGGCAACGCATAAGTGGTGGAAGTAGTTACCTGATTATTTACAATAAATGTTAAGGGATTAGTTTTATATAAAGAGACCAGGTAATCAACCGGATCACCTCCCCCGCTGGTCCATTTCAAGTTTGTAGTTATCGCCACTCCGGTTGCCTCATTGGCTGGAAGAGGATTTACAGCCGGATTGGGAACTGTAGTGGCAGGAGAAATAAACCAGACATTAGGTCTGTTATAAGTTCTGCTTCCGGAAGATGTAGGAAACGAACTATTGTTATATTTATAGGCAGCCCTATAGTTACTTGCTTGGGTATAAGCAAATCTTGGATAGGGACTTTGCGCTGAGCCATCTCTATTTTCCCAAAGAATTTCAATTCCATTGGGAACAGGACTACCACCATTATAGGTATATGTATATGGATTCGTCAGTTGAATGAAAATCCAGCCGGGGCTTGTCCAAGAAATAGTTCCCTGATAGGCAATCGGATAACTGGAAGGATTCATATATTGTGGACTGGAAGGATAAGTTTCGTCATAAAACTCACGAATATAAATCCTTTGGTCATTTGTGACATAATTTTCAAAAGTGTTTACTGCCAGCTGAAAACCGATTTTGGATATTACCACCGATCCTGTCATTCCTGCCGCCAGTAATTCGTCGGCAGTAAAAAAGAACCTGCTCCAACTGTAGTTATAACCACCATTAAGAGGAACATAATTTTGATTATTTGTTCCCGTTCCAATAATATAATCTTCCGCTGCCAGAGCTGCCAGCGAAAATAGCATTATTATGATAAGCAAATACTTACGCATAAATTACTCCTTATTTTAGCAGAGTTAATTTCCGTGTAGCGGTAGTTTTCCCTGTTTGCATTTTTAACAGATAAATGCCGCTGCCTAAAGAATTACCTTTTTCATCTTTGCCGTCCCAGACAATACTGTGTTTTCCGGAAGTCATATTATCAGAAACGAGATTTTTCACCTTTTGTCCTTTTAGATTGTAGATGTTAATATCCACTTTATCTGCTTTTGCCAGGGTAAAAACAATGGTAGTAGTAGGATTAAACGGATTAGGATAATTCCCTTTCAATTCACTTTGAACCACAGGAGTTTCCTCTTCTTCTACAGCATCAGGTCCAATTCCGAACCATTCCATTAAATCACTGAATAGTTCTTCACTTTGAGCAGGGTTATTCAGTTGAGAATAGTCAAAAGAAAAGTAGAATGTCTTAAAAACCGGTGTATCCACGGCAGTGGCACAAACACCATGATATAAATAAGCGTGTCCATCTACAGGACCGTCTTCAAAGGCAAAAGCATTCACCGCTCCAATTTCCGGATAGGGAACTGCGTCTGCATACCAATCGGGAACACTGTCATAAGCAAAAATGCAATCGGGACTATTGGCATAAACACTGTATTCGGTTCCTACATTACCAATCGGAGAAGAATTTGTACTAATGATTGTGCCGGTTTGATAGCTGAAAACATCGGGTCCTGCCAAACCGTTAGTTCCGCCTCCGGAACCTGTGGCAACGGAAAATGTTCTTAAATAGCCATTCAAAAACAAATTCATAGGATGGAAATTAGGGGTTCCAGCTTGACTGAAAGCATATCCATCTGAGGCAAAAAACAGGTTTTTGGCATTGTCTATGGTTCCTGAATTCAAGAACTCAATCAATTTTTGGGATAAATATAGCGTAGCGGGACCACCGGTGCCAGTGGAAGCATAAGCTATGATAGTAGAATAGGAAGTAGGAATGGAGTAAGTATCATATTCTTCCCAATTATAGAGGTCGTAGGAAATATTTAAATTCTCAAGACGCTCAACATAAACCGGCAGTTCGGTGTGTTGATAATCCTGTTTTCCACTATAGGCAAGCAAAACAGAAGTATTTTCCGAAGGCAGGATTTTGAACATATAGACATCGTTGGGAGCATTTGCCGGCAGGGTTGAAGCGTTACCAATAATGTCAGCGGCAGCGAAGTAATAGCTAAAATTATGGCCTGTGGGGATTTGGGGCAGGATAAATTCATAATTGCCATCTCCCGCAGGAATACCTTCCAGAGTATTCCAACCCTCTCCAGTGTTATAATGCAGAGTTACATTAGCCAATTCGGAAAGGTCTAAAACCCTTGCCTCCAAGACAGGTGATTGATTAAAAGTGTTACCGGGAGCCGTATGTGTAATGAAAGGCGCTTGAGTATCCTCACCACTGTAAAAACGAATCGCCAAACCATCAAACAGTAAATTTCCCGCTGGCTCCACTCCCTGATAGGCATTATTTTGCACAATTTCTCTTAAATAGCAAATTCCCATTGTGGCATCTGCACTTTGTAGAGCGACGGTAGCGCTTTTTCCATTATCATGAGGAACATTGGCTCCGGTTTGTCCTGTGGCTGTAGAATTATATTGCATAACGATTTCCCCGTTTTCGTGCAGGATAACTTCAAAATCCAAATAAGAGGAAATTCCGGTTCCCGCATGAAATCGGACATTATGCCATTGAATTACACAATAACGATTGGGCTCTTCTCCAAAGCTTTGAAAATATATATCTCCCGTTCCTTGGTCACAATGAAGGTCATCCCAATAAACCGCTATCAAACCTGGCATTTGTGTATAGCCGGGGATAGGATACATATAATTAAACATATTTCCATCCTCTCCCCATCCGCTGTCGGGATATTCTGTGTACCAATTATTTTCCGCCAACAGAATTTCTCCATTGATATCCACATAAGCGGTAGAATAATTTACTCCATAGAAGGGAAAACTAAAGCTCAAAGGAATGGGTTCGGAAAAATTGTCGTCTCCATTAAATTGATTCACTCCATACATAATAGTGGAAGTGCCAGTAGAGCTGATGTCCAGCCAATTATATGTTGGTCCGTTTTCCGCGGTGTTATCAATGTAGCGAAAACCAAAAGCATCCGGTCCGCCCACATTTATTCTTAAGATAACATTGAATGCACGGCTGAGAGTATCATTAGTAGGATTATTATCACTTAGGTTTAGCTGAAAAGTGCCCGTATAGTCACCTTCCGCATTAATGGTCAGAGCAGGAAAAATTGCTTCAAAAGTTGCTTCTGGCTCCAAAACAGGATTAAAATAAGCACAAATGCTATCTACAAGAACATTCTGGCTGTTATAGACCTTGAAGCATAGTTCCAGCTGATCTTCCCATAAGACCTGCCCATTATTTTTTACCAGCACGGCAGGCGTAAACCAAGAATTCACATATTCTACACTGCCAGGAGAATTAATTGTTTGCAAAGCCATATCCACTGTTGGAATTGGATGCACGATTATTTGCACGGTATCCGTCGCCGTTAAACCAGTGATATTATCCGTAAGAGTAAAAGTGATATTTTCCGTTCCATTCCAATCATCGCTGCTAAAAGTTACCGCTAACCCCGTGGCAGAAATAGTTATATGTTCTGGAGTTTGCCAACTGAGCTGAACATTGTTAATGTCCGTAGCCGTAATATAGGGGGTAAAATCAACCGTTTGCGATTCACCTTGCCAGAAAGTATAACTATCGGGCAGGTTTAATTCCGGCGTAACGATTACGGGCTGCCCTATTTTTACATCATCTACAATAATGCCATAGTTTACGCATTGCCATTTAAACCCGATGTAAATATTTTGTCCCGCATAAGCAGAAAGGTTATAACTTGCATATTGAAAAGTAGTTCCTATATTCTGCAAATTCAATATCTGCGTGCTGAAATTGCTGATGGCATTGCCAGTTGTGGAAACATATACCTGCAAATTTTCCGTATCAATCCAAGCGCGCGTGTAGAATTTCAGCGAATCACCACTGACTATGTTAATTTGAGGAGTGATCAGCCAATCACAATTCTGATTGGGAAAATAGTTATCGGCAAAAGCAAAACGGGTTCCCGAATGAGCGTGACTGGCATTTTCCAAATTCCGCCAGGTCATTCCATCCCCATCATCATAAGTTATCCAGCCCGTTGGAAGAGTAGTGATACCTTCAAAATCCTCATCTATATGCCACTGGGCAAAGGCAACAGTTGAACACAGAATGAGGGAGAATAGTAAAAATAATTTTTTCATAATAGACCTCTTTGGTTAAATAAAATTAAGATGCGGGTTTTCAATCTGGATAAACCATTCAATGTCGCCTGCGATAGAACCACCCACATCTCTGTTGCTACCCCAGTAAACACTCATAAATCCGTTACTTTTATGCTTCAAAGCATTATCAATATTGCCGGCGCGGATATTGTCATTTGTTCCCAGACAAATAAGCGCCACTTTCCTACCGTCTTTTCCACCCAAATCAATGGCTTTGGCTAATTGACGCTGATTCGTGGCGGCTGAAAAACCGGTTATTTCGTTATTGACTATTTCCACCGTAGGAGAAAGAATTTCTTCTCCCAAGGCAAAAGCCCGATCGCCGTTTATTTTCCCCTGCATCGTTCCCGGCTTGGGAATGATCAAAATTTCACCTCCGGGAAGGTTTATGATCGGTGCCTGGAATTGACTATCTCCAAAAGAACCGCATTCCGCCCAGATATTTTCTATGCCAAAAAGCAAAGCGGCGGAATTTGCCTCTATATTCATAACATCTTTATGGAAAAAGCGGTTACACATCGTTATCGTTTTTTCGCTAAGCGTCGGATAATCTATATCCAAAGCACGCCAAAACTGAACTTCACTTTCAATTGCCTGATCGGAAAGTGTTCCCTGTAAAAGAGCGGGCATCATTGCCAAGCGAATTTGCTTTTCCTGAATAATTTTCCGCCCTTTTTCCAGCATTCGGTTGCGGATTTTTATTTTATCGGGATCCGTAACTTCCACGGTGCGGGATTCTCCGTTCAAGTTCAAATAAACATCCGCCCATTTCAGTTTTTGGTTAAAATTTTCATAATCGGCTTGAAACGCCGTCAGTGAATATTGCTCAGCACGCTCTTTCAGCTGATCCAAATCCTGATATAACAAGGAAGTATGAATTCCCCGGCGTCCCGCTTCCAGCAATAATTTTTCCACCAAAGGCAGATTGAATTTACCCGTAGAAATAAGTAAGTGCATTCCTTTGGTCAATTTTAGCGATTGTTCAATCAGCTTGGCGGCTATGTTGTTCAAATTTATGTGATATTCCTGCTCCAAAATGCTGTTGATGATATTGCGATTATCCAAAATTTGGTTATGTGACTCCAGTCCGATGGCAAAATCAAGAATGTAACTACGCGCCGTGGCTCTGTAATAGACCTCTTTATTGTTACCGTTTACCTCGTCTTCAATTTTCAACAGACCTTCCGAGAGCATTTGAGTTAAATTATAGTGCATCTTTTGTTTACTGCATCCAAACAGAGTGGCAAGTTGTTGACAAGTTGCCGGCGCCTTGATTAATTCCTTCAGCATATTGTATTTCAGCGGACTTCCCATCTCTTTCAGTTGAGCGTGATCTTTGATCAATTGTAGGTTTTGGATCATCCAAACCTCCTCTTTAAGGTATCATAGTTTTAATAATTACACGAGATTATGCACCTGAAGTTTAGTCAAGTATTTTTTTACTTTTTCTGAAAAATAATGAACCCAGCTGATAATGTTCATTGACCTCATTTCCGCTAAGCATACCGTTTCCTTCTTTGTCTCTTTACAGCCACCCGACTTCCACCTGTCATCCTCTCCTCCTAAACGAGGAGCAAAGGAGGAGAGGATGAGGAGAGGATGACGAGAGGGCTGGAGTCGAGAGGTCTGGGGTCGAGGGGTCTGGGGGTCGAGAGGTCTGGAGTCGAGGGGTCGAGGGGTCGAGGGGTCTGGAGTCGAGGGGTCTGGAGTCGAGGGGTCTGGGGGTCGAGAGGTTTTGGGGTCGAGGGGTCTGGAGTCGAGAGGGCTGGGGGAAAAGATTTATTTGATTACGGCCAGTTTTAGGGTTTCTTTTTTACCGTTTTGGTCAAGTCGCAAAAAATAAATTCCGCAAGCCAAAGGGGCTAATTCCGTTTGGCTGTCAAAATTTTTGCTGGCATTCTGCTGGAACAGGCATTGTCCTTTAAGGTTATAAATTTCCAGATGGAAGTTTTCCCCTCTTTTATTTTGCAGGGTAAAAGAGCCCTTGCACGGATTGGGAAATAAGCTAAATTCGGAAACAGGAGAAATTAAATCCTCAGCTCTAACCCAGCCAGAATGACTATAGACCTCTATATTATCCAAAAAAAGAGCCATTGCATCCACGGAAACACATCGCCAGGCAAGAAAAATGCGTTGTCCATCCCAGGCGGATAAATCGTAAGCATAATTTGTCCACTGCACAGGAACGGCGATATAGGGTCCGGAATTTAAAGGTGTAAAAGAGGCAATCTCGCTGGTGGTATTGGAAATTAACACACACATCCGTTCCAAACCAAAATTGGCAAAAGCGGATTTTGCCGCAAAATTTAGGCGGGAATTGGCTCCCAGATGAATTGGCGGTGAAATGAACCAATCATTATTGGGCGGAGGAATGGCACAAAGTGAAGCAAGCATTTTAGTTCCGGCAAAAGTTGGCTGCTCCATTAAGGGTGGAATGGTGGCAAGTGGTTCAAAACAAAGCCAGCCAAAAGGTTCGGTTTCAGCGGGAAAAGAAATGCCTTCCCATTCGGAAGTGGCGCTATCATCCAAATCCAGATTCTGCCAAGAAAAAATATCCTCCGTAAAAGCAGGGACATTTTCAAAGCCCTGAAACAATATTTGCTCTGCTGACTGCGAAGGTATTGTGACGGTTATCAAATTGGAGGGATAACTTTCCGTGCCCGAATTACTTACGGCTGTAATCCAAT
>JBDKSF010000060.1 GCA_039680785.1 Candidatus Cloacimonas sp. | reverse complement strand
ATCGGTTTGGGATTGGGACGCCTCGGAAATTTTATCAATGGTGAATTATGGGGCAAACCGACATCTTTACCTTGGGGAATGATTTTCCCTGGCTCAGATGGAGTTCCCCGCCATCCTTCTCAGCTTTATGAACTATTTCTGGAAGGGATAGTAATGTTTGTAATCACTTTTTATCTGTTAAAAAAGTTGAAAAAGGATGGACTTGTTTTCTGGAGTTTTATTGGTTTATATGGTATTTTCAGGTTTCTGATAGAATTTGTGCGAGAGCCGGATGAGATTGATTTTTACGCACAGTTCGGTTTTATTTTCGGTTTTATGAGCATTGGACAATTCTTAAGCTTAATAATGATAATCCTATCTGGCCTGGGATTTTACAAAATCACAACCCGTCAGAAAGAAAACCCAAAACCAGATAAGTAGTGTTTCTTCTAATGCTATAACCACGAGGTTAGCAATGAAAAAAATAGTTCTTGCCCTATTTACGATTGTAGCTATACTTTTTACTGCCTGCGCAGGGCCCAAACGAATAAGTGAAGAAGATAAATTACGCCAGGAATTGCAAAAGTGGGAATATTTTAAGAGCCAGGGAGTAATTGAACTTTCCTATAAAGGGTTTGCTATCAGGAAGATGTTCAGTGCCTCCAAAAACGGTAATCAATTTCGTTTTGATGTTCTGGAAGGAGGGCTTTTAGGTTCTTCTGCGGAGCCGTTGATGAGTATGTATGTGGCAGATTATGTTGCATTTAAATCTCCTTTTATCCCTCTGCTGCAGAATCTAAACCTTTCGCAAGATATCCCAATAGAGAGTTTAAGTATCTGTAATCCGGATTCTATCGTTGCGCTTTACGGACAGGAAATTATCAAGAATAAGAAACTGATTTTGAACGAGGTAACCGTCAATTTCAGCAAGAATTATTTGTTGGAAAGCATTTCAGACGCTAAAAGCGGTTTAATCCTGAAAGCTCTATACAACGGCAGCGGAAAACTTTCTGGATTAAACATTAGTAGTATGGACAATATCTCGATCAGAATGAGTTTTGATAAAATCGAATATGAAAAGCCCCAAATAATTCCGCTGCCCAAACCAGCTGCTTCAGGAAATACACTGCCTGATTTTAAGGACAAAAGCATTGAATCGTTACTGAAGAGCTTTTTACAATATAAATTGGAGCAATGAAATGATATCACGCTATTGTAAACCCGAAATGGAACGCATTTGGACAGTTGAGAACCGTTATGAATGCTGGCTGGAAGTGGAACTTGCCGCTGCCAGAGCAATGTATGAAAAAGGAATAATTCCTCAGGCGGATTGGGAGGATATAAACTCCAAAGCGGATTTTGACTCCAATCGCATAGACGAGCTGGAACTGATTACCAGGCATGATGTTATCGCTTTTTTAACGAATGTAGCTGAAAATGTGGGGGCCGCTTCGCGCTGGATACATTTCGGAATGACCTCATCTGATGTTTTGGATACAGCTACCGGAATGCAGTTAAAAAGTAGCGGAGAATTAATTTTAACGGAATTGAGCCGCTTGGCGGAAATATTGAAACTCAAAGCGAGACAATATAAAAACACGATTTGCATTGGCAGATCACATGGCATTCATGCAGAACCAACATCTTTCGGCTTGAAATTTGCCCTTTGGTATGAAGAAATAGAACGCAACATACAGCGTTTGAATGAAGCCATAGAAGAAGTTAGTGTAGGCAAGTTTTCCGGAGCGGTGGGTAATTTTGCTCACTTAAACCCAGAAGTGGAAGAACTTGCCTGTAAATATCTTGATATCAAACCAGCAAATGTCTCCACTCAAATCATACAAAGAGATAGATATGCCTTCTTCCTTTCTGTATTAGCTTTAATTGCTTCTACGATAGAAAAAATGGCACTGGAAATCAGGCATCTGCAAAGAACTGAAGTGCACGAAGTGGAAGAAAATTTCAGTAAAGGGCAAAAGGGCTCTTCCGCTATGCCGCATAAACGCAATCCGATTGTAAGTGAACAACTTTGTGGATTAGCCAGAATTTTGCGTTCCAATGCTTTAAGTGCAATGGAAAATAATGCTTTATGGCATGAACGCGATATCTCTCATTCGAGTGTGGAAAGAATAATATTACCAGATTCCTGCATTTTAATTCATTATATGCTGGATAAGGTCTCTTCGCTGATAGAAAATCTGGTGGTTTTCCCAGAAAATATGATAAAAAATTTGGAATTGACACAGGGTTTGGTTTTTTCGCAAGCAGTTCTGTTACATCTGGTTAAAAATGGTTTATCCAGGGAACAAGCATACTCGCTGGTTCAGCAAGAAGCAATGAAATGTCTGGAAACAGGAGGTAACTTTTTGGATTATCTGCTTGCCAATAAAGATATAACATCTGCACTTGCCGAAAGTGAAATTCGGGATATATTTTCTTATGAACGCTACCTGCGCAATGTAGATTTTATTTTTAAGCGTTGCGGAATATTGTAGCGAAGGAGCTGAAAAAATGAAGCCATTTCTCCTATTCCTTGTGGCAGCGCTAATCTGTATGCCGATTCTGCTTTTAGGTAATGAAGAAAGCAATCGCCTTGTCGGCTATTGGCTAACCGGTGATAAAACAACAAAAATAGAAATTTTCCAAAACGGTGACAGCACTTTTGCGGGAAAAATTATCTGGCTGAAAGAGCCAAACGATTCCCAAGGCAAACCCAAAAAAGATGTTAACAATCCAAATGAAAAACTGCGGGATAGACCTTTGCTCAATATGGTTATTTTAACTGACCTCATTTTAGAGAGCCACACTAAATATAAAAATGGCAAATTATATGAGCCAGAAACTGGCAAAACCTATTCCGCCAAAGTAGAATTGGTCAATAATAACACTATCACCATTCGTTATTTTATCGGTGTGCCCACTTTAGGTAGAACCGATACTTGGATTCGAACTACCAAATAAGGAACTGGTTACTCAAATGAAATTGATAGTCCCATCGTAAAATAAACTTCAAACTTGACAAATTAGGGAAGTTAAGCCATAAGATTCTCTACTATAAATTAAGAAAAAAGGAGCTAAAATGAAAAAGTTCTATTTGTTTATACCGCTTGTAATTATATTACTGTTGCTTGCCGCTTGTGCAACAAACGGAGAGGGACAATCGACCAAACTGGTTACCAAATATGATATCGCATTGACCAAAGTAGCAAGAGGAAACGAAGTAAATATGCGCAGCAAGCCAATTGTAGCTGATACAACTTTAGTGGATAAAACACGCTATCACTATCAGGATGAATTTTTGAATACAATCTGGTCTGCCTCTGAAAACGGATTTGAACTAACTCTTTATAATGCCTCCCCAAAAAACATCACGCTGGATTGGGAGAAAGGTCTGTATTTGGATTATGATAATATCGGTCATCGTTTGTTGATTTCCAGCACTTCTGATTCTGATAAAGATAAGCCCCAGGCACCCAGTACTATAGCTCCCAGAAACAACCTGACCGAAACGATTTTTTCCGCCGATCACACTAAGCCCTCTACTCTTTTAGGAGTTTATATGAGAACTCCACTTTTACCCACCGACTATAAAAAAGCAGTACGGTATCATGGCAAGGAAATGAAAATACAGCTTCCAGTTATAATTGATAATACTACTTACAACTATGAATTCACCTTCAAAATTATGGGAGTGAGGCAAGTAGCCGGTAGCAGTTCTCTATTTTAAACCTAAATAATGCACTCGCAAAGTAAGGATTGGTAAATACTATCGTTGCCGCAAAAGGTTTTTGGTAAGCTCTAAGAGAGAATTTAGGCATTAACTTAATCTAAATCAGCCACTAAACACAGTAAATGAGCAGATTTTTACTGCGTTTAGTGGCAGTGGGTAGTAAGAGGCACAATAAAATACGCTTAATTCCTTCTAAAGATAAAGTAGAAAACTCTATATCCAAATGCTCAATTGGAACCTACCTTCCCTACCAAACAAATTTAGGGGATTGGGTGAAATTATATTTGCTTGACTTAAATATCCTCTCTGAAAAGAGTGCAAAATAAAAAATGTATGTTGTGATTAAAGGAGCATCCTTATGCACGCGTATTATCGTCAACCTGCCATTTATAAAGATCAAGTGGTCTTTATCGCTGAAGATGACCTCTGGACTTTTAACTTAAAAGAAAAAGTTGCCAGGCGTCTAACTGCCAATTTGGGTATGATTCGCTATCCTCAGTTTTCTCCTGATGGTAAGCAAATTGCTTTTACAAGCACAGAAGAAGGAACTTCCGAAATTTATCTAATGCCTTCCGAGGGTGGCGAAGCAAAACGCTTAACTTATTTGGGAGCTTACCTTTATACGCTGGGATGGAAAGGCAGCAAAATTATTTTCGCTTCTTCTCACAGTTCTTT
This sequence comes from Candidatus Cloacimonas sp., assembly GCA_039680785.1. Taxonomy (NCBI): domain Bacteria; kingdom Pseudomonadati; phylum Candidatus Cloacimonadota; class Cloacimonadia (SeqCode); order Cloacimonadales (SeqCode); family Cloacimonadaceae (SeqCode); genus Cloacimonas (SeqCode); species Cloacimonas sp. (SeqCode). The sequence continues at coordinate 1,119 of JBDKSF010000060.1, read as the reverse complement.
TCTCTGGGGCTATGACAAACTTTACGAAATTGATAGAGAAGGTGGAGCTCCGGTGGAATTACCTTATGGAAGGGCATCCGATATTTCTTTTGGTGAAAAGGGAGTTGTTTTAGGTAGAAATACAAGCAATCCTGCAAGGTGGAAAAGATATCGGGGTGGAACTGCCGGCTATTTTTTGATTGATAAAAATGGAGATGGCAAATTCAAAAAGCTGATAAACTTAAATGGGAACTTTGCCTGCCCGATGTGGATTGGCAACAGGATTTATTTTATCTGTGACCACGAAGGTATTGGCAATATTTATTCTTGCACGCCAGAGGGCAAAGACCTGCAAAAACACAGCAATCATCAGGATTATTATGCCCGCGGTTCTTACAGTGATGGAAAAAATATCATCTGGCACGCAGGAGCAGAGCTTTGGTTGATGGATGTTAAAGAAAACAAGCCCCGAAAATTGTCTTTTGCTTATAGCAGTCCGATGGTTCAGAGGCAGCGTAAATTTGTTAGTCCTCCCAGAAATCTGGAAAATGTATATCTTTCACCTGATGGCGGTTCACTTTCTTTAGAATTACGCGGAAAGGCATTAGTAAGTGGAAATTGGGAAGGCAGTGTGCAACAATATGGTTGGCATCAAGGAGTGCGTTATCGTCTGCCCCAAATTTTGCCGGATGGAAAACATCTGCTTTTGCTGTCTGATGAACCCGGCTATGAGCGTTTTGAGATTCACCCTTTACGCAAGGATTTTGAGAATGTCACCGAAGAAGTAGTGATTATTGATAATCCGGATTTGGGTAGAGTTACATCTTTTGTCCCTGCTCCCAAGGGCTCGCTGGTAGCAATTGAAAACCACCGGTGCGAGCTGATAATTATGGATTTGGAAAGCAAAGAATTCAAAACCATAGACCGGAACGAATTTGGTCTAATTTGGGAACTTAATTGGTCTCCGGATGGACGCTGGCTAACTTATAGCAATAATCGTGACCGAAACACCAGGCATATTATTATCTGGGATAGTAAAGAAAATCAATTGCATATAGTAAGTAAACCTGTGTTAAATGATACCGCTCCTGTTTTTGATCCGGAAGGAAAGTATCTCTATTTTGTGTCGGTGCGCAATTT
>JBDKSF010000059.1 GCA_039680785.1 Candidatus Cloacimonas sp. | reverse complement strand
AATGTAAATCTATTTATATAAAAGAAATAGGTCTTTTGCCCTTGCTAACTTGAGATAAAATAAAAAGGTGGGAGAGTGAAAAAAGTTCCTCTTCCACCTTTTATTAAGAAGAGATACCGAGGTCTTTTAAAAAAGCCCGTAACGACTTATCGTAACGGGCTATATTTATTTTTAAGAGATGATGTGTTTTACACGATCCCTTGATCACACATAGCATTTGCTACTTTTAAAAATCCGGCAATATTGGCACCTTTTACATAATTTACATAGCCATCTGATTCTTTGCCGCTATCAACGCATGCCTTATGGATATTTTGCATAATTTGGTGAAGTTTTTCATCCACTTCTTCACTTCCCCAGTTTAGACGCATGGAGTTTTGAGTCATTTCCAATCCGCTTGTGGCGACGCCACCTGCATTTGCTGCTTTGCCGGGGGCAAATAGAACTTTTGCCTTTTGGAAAATTTCTACTGCTTCCGGAGTGCAAGGCATATTAGCTGCTTCCGTTACACAAAATACTCCATTATTAATTAGTGACTTTGCATCATCACCATTAAGTTCATTTTGAGTGGCACAAGGAATAGCCACATCAACTTTCACTTCCCAAGGACGCTTTCCTGGGAAGAATTTGGCGTTAGGATATTTATCTGCATAATCTTTTACCCGGTCATTATTGGAAGCGCGCAATTCAAGCATATATTCAATTTTTTCACCACTAATGCCATCTTCATCTAAAATATAACCATCGGGACCGGAAATGGTAACTACTTTTCCACCTAAATGATTAACTTTTTGAACAGCGCCCCAAGCAACATTGCCAAAACCAGAAATAGCTACTCTCTTGCCTTTAATGGTTTCACCTTTGGTTTTCAACATTTCTTCGGTAAAATAGACAACTCCGTAACCGGTTGCTTCAGGGCGAACTAAACTACCACCCCAATTAAGACCTTTGCCAGTAAGAACACCGGTGAATTCATTTTGTAACTTTTTATACATTCCAAACAAGTAACCTATTTCTCTTGCTCCAACTCCAATATCTCCAGCCGGAACATCTGTATTAGGACCAATATGGCGATACAATTCACTCATAAATGATTGGCAAAAACGCATAATTTCTGCATCACTTTTGCCTCTGGCATCAAAATCACTTCCGCCTTTGCCTCCGCCCATTGGTAATGTAGTTAAACTATTTTTGAATATTTGTTCAAAACCCAAGAACTTTAAAATGGATAGATTTACGCTGGGATGAAAACGCAAACCACCTTTGTAAGGACCGATTGCACTGTTAAACTGAACCCGATAACCGCGATTTACTTGAATGTCACCTTTGTCATCTACCCAGGGAACGCGGAAAATGATGACCCTTTCGGGCTCTACAATTCGTTCAAGAATATTGGCTTTTACAAACCGGGGATTGTTTATATAAACATCCCACACCGTTTCTACAACTTCCTTAACTGCCTGTAAGAATTCAGGTTCACCCGGATTCTTAGCTGCGACTTTGGCCATAAACTCATTAATGGTCATTAGTTCCTCCATATATGATTTGTTTTATTATGCCTTTAAAATAAATTGTCAGTTTATGTCAAGTGAGAAAATTACTTCCTAATTAGCCACCAATAAACTGTATCGTTAGATAGAACAGTTCAACATAGAAGGGTAATTTCTTTCTTGCGTAAACTAACATTTTGCTTGATACCGCTATATCTGAGAAGAGGATAAAAATGCTAAAAAACGCAGGTTAACAGATGTTACCATTAACCTGCGCTTGCTTAAACCCTTCAAGCTATTTTAATAATAGCATTTTTTTGGTATTGGTGTATCCATTCATTTGCAGTTTATAAAGATATAGCCCTGAACCAACTATGGTTCCCTTATTATCCATTCCATCCCAAACTACTTTATGCTGTCCTGCAACGATATTTTCATTCAGCAACGATCTAATCAGCTGTCCCTTCAAATTGTATATATTCAATTTTGCCTGTCCTGCCTGTTTTGCATTAAAATAGATACTAGTAACAGGATTGAAAGGATTGGGATAATTATAGAGATCACTGATTGGGCTTTGCATTACATCGTCTTCATTGGCTACATAATTATCGGGCTTGGAAGTAGTGAATTTTATCGCTAAAGAGGGAGCTAAAGTTGCCGCAGTAATAGGATATGTATTACCGTGAGTATAAGTTAACCCTCTCATTTGATATTGATCTTCAATACCTACTGTGCAATAATTGGTAGTAATTCCCGGATTATCAACCGTGTGATATTGAATTACAATATCACCGTCCTGGTCGGGTTTGGGATATAAAATAATCTGGAACTTTTCCATAGAGGCATCGGGACCCAGGTCTATGGTATACTGGTTATATGCTTTGTTCCATTCAATGATGTAGCGATTATTAGCGGAATCGAACCAATAAATAAGCCGCATATTATCAAAAATCGGATTGCCTTCATTATCAGTGCCTGTTTTCATGCCTTTCAAATCATCCCAATAACCAGCAACCATTGTATAAGGACCTAAAGCGGCAGGAATGTAGCAGTTATAAAAATCGCTCAGAGAGGTTGGAATAAAGGATATCCAGCCATTGGTACACATAGTTACGCTATCGTAATCAACTCCATAAAAACGAAACGAAAAAGGCAGAGGAACGGTCTTCACGCTGTCATCTGGACTTAAAAAGACATCCCCTAAAAGTGTTCCACTATCTGGATCAAGTTCAATCCAATTATAAACTGGAGTTTGCTCATAACCCAGATCAGTAGAATCATAAGCATAATAGCCATATTCATCAGGTCCGGTGGGATCATCGGTTCCCGGAGTTCCTGCCGTAAGTGCATAATAACTATAATAAGTGTAATCAGTATCATTGGAAGCATCAATGCGAACTGGTATATTGTGTCCGGGGGTTACATCCGATTGTAAAGTTATGGTAGCATTAAACTGTCTGCTCTCATTAGGAGCTAAAGAACCGATGGATATAGGAGCGCTTTGTGCTACTGCAGCCGTGGATAGAGATCGAATTTGCAGTTCTATATCATTCATTGTATAGTTTCCTATATTACTAACCGTGAAATTAATGTTGTTTGCCTGCCCTATCTGTAAAATGCCTTCATAATTAATCAATTGTATTTTTGCTCCACCGGTCATTAGCTGGAAAATATGCGTTGTGGAAGGGTTATCCAAAGTAAGAGTAAAATCAATATTCTCACCGGGTATGAAGGCACCGGTTGTAGTAAAATTAAACTCTACAAAGGTTGTGGCATCAGGATTAAGCGAGGCAATTAAGGCATTGGGGTTGCTTATTATTATTGCCGAATGATTGCAGGATAAATTTGCATTCACATTATTATAAGCAAGAGTAGCAAAGTTCTTTAATTCTAAGGAGAGCGTATAGGATGTATCAGGTGCCAATATTGTATCACTTAGATTATTGGCAACGACACCGATGGTTGCGTTCTGCTGAGAAGTGAAAGTTTTCACGAGCGGAACAAAGTTCTTTTTACTGATGGTAACCGTTAAATCTCCCACACTATTAGGATCAACGGGTAAAATAGCATAACCGTTTTTAATGGGTGCATAATTATAGGTATTTCCATCTTTGGTTCCAGAAACTATTCCACCGTTTAAATTTGGGGCATTGATTCGAAGATGACTGGTGCTCTGATTATAAGTAAAACCGCTCTCAATAACACTTTCCGGTATTAGAGAAGGCACCAGAACCCACATATTCAAGCTAGGGTCACTTAAAATGTTATATACATGATAATAAAATGCTACATATTGATTTGGAGCAAGATCATTAGGGAAGGTCTTGTAGAGCTCAATTTTACCCATCAAAACACTGGAGCCGAAACTTCTTACGCCAAAATCTAATATACTACGAAAAGCCCCGCTGGAAATAGAATTATTCAAACGAGTTTTAGTATGTAAATCGGAAGGACCTACAAAAGCAATACAGCCAATGGGATTGGACATCGTTCCCATTCTCATCCATTTTTCTCCGAAATTAGGATTTACGGTATTGGCAAAATCTCCTGTATTGCAGACGATTGAATATACAATCGGCATTTTAGCGCCATTAAAAGTATTATTCAAATCCGGTATATGAAAGGAAGGATAATGCCAACCATTGGCATCGCCCCAACCCCGATAACTAATAAATTGAACGCCTTGATTTATAGATTGTTGGATATTGTTAGTTCCTGGATAACTCGGAGGATAAAAGACAGTATCAACTTGGGTGTAACCATAAGACAGCATTTTATCTCTCAGCCATCGTGACATAGAAATAGGCGTGCTGGGACGCAAACCTCCTTCAGCATAATTTCCAGCAACGGTTAAAGCTCTTGTCATCCAGGTTGTATTGGTCATAAAAGGAGCTTTTTCATAGGCAATGGTTTTATTAGTCATTGTAATAAATTCACTGGCATCGGCAAAAGAAAAACGCCCTGAAATCATTTCCGGAAAATAGTCATTTCCCTGCAACATTGTATAATAAGTATCATCAGCATCGTTTTCCGCATATTCGGGTGAAGGGAAGAAATTAGTGGGCACGGCAAAAGTGCCCGTTACATCTCCCCAGATAAATAGATAATCACATTTATAGGTCTGGTAATGATTTAACACATAGTTCTTAATATCTTGAACCGTAGAACCAATATCAGATTTGTTTACAGTATATACATCATAACCGAGGGACTTTTTCCAGGAAATGAAACTGGTTTGATAGTTTGCCAGCTGACTGTGTGTGATAATCAAAATTTTAGGTCTGGCTAAAGGTAAATCTCGTAAATAGGAATATTCAAAATTATCAGCTAAAGCTCTGTAGGCATCTATGAAAGCGGGAGATACGGTCTCAGGAAGAGAAATCGGATCAGAACCCAGCAATTCAAAATTGAGTTCATTAAGAGTGCGGATTAAACCATTTTCTTGCAACTGGGTTTCAATTTTAATCGTATAACCCTGCATCTCTCTAAAAGTAAAACTTTGCACAATACCAATGGCACTGTCAATTTGTTTTTCTTCGCTGTAAAGATAAGTTCCTTGAGCGTTATAGACATTCCATTTCATTGATGTTATGTTCAATTCCGCTTCCGCATAAGGGAAAGCAAGAGTTTTGGTAATGACGGAACTGGTATTGTTTGATTCATCAATGTTAACATCTTCCGCTTGATTTATTAAAGGTGATTCTCGTAGGCCTGTAAAATATGCTTGTAAAGTAGAGCCACAAGTGCTGTAATTTTGCACAGTTACCGCTGCCAGCATATTGCAGACAAGAGATATCAGGATTATTATGTATTTCTTCATTTAATCTCTCCCAATAATGTTTATTTTACTAATATGCAATATCCCTTCCAACCTGGATAATAATTTGTTTCCGCAAATATTTTATTGCTTTTGGTAGCGGAATTGCTTTCAATTATACACTCTTAGAAATGGGATTTTGAAATCCTTAAATAATTAGAAGGTCTCTTTATGAAAAGCAGAAAACCATTTATTATTATGCTGATGACAGTTATGGTTATTCTTACCGCGTGTGGAAAGAATACGGTACTTAATCCTCCGGAGACAGACCCTACCGGAATCAGCTTTGGAACTTCTTCCACTCTGGATATAATATCTTGGAATTTGAAGTTATTTCCCGAAGGAACAGACCTGGAATCCTTAAAACAGATGATTCCAGCTATGAATGCTGATGTTATCGCCTTTCAGGAAATTATGGATTACAATGCGTTTATGGATTTGGCATCCCAAATCCCGAACTATGATGCTTGCGTTTATACCGCCACAGACACCTATCGGCTTGCCTATCTTTATGATACTCGCACTATTACGGTAAATAATCAATATACTATCTATAATAATGACAGCAATCCTTTTCCTCGTCCGCCTTATATACTTGACATTAACTGGAACAATGAGAACTATATTTTGATAAATAACCATTTTAAGGCATACGGAGATAATTATATCGATGAAAGTGACAGCTATGACGAAGAAGTCCGTCGCCGCCTTGCCTGCAGGGAATTGGATAATTATATAGCTACCAATCTGCCCGATAAAAAAGTGGTTGTTTTGGGAGATATGAATGATCAGATAGCCGAACCACCGGAATATAATGTTTTCCTAAGTTTTATTGATAAGCCCGCAGAATATACTTTTGCTGATATGCCAATCGCTATTTCTCCCAATTATAACAATGTATCCTATCCAAGCTCTTTAAGCCATATAGACCATATTTTGATTACTAATGAGCTTTTCTCTGATTTTGCCAACGCAGATGATTACTGTAAAACTATTCAAGCAGAGAAATGGATGCTAAATTGGAATACTTATGCAGCTACAATATCGGATCATAGGCCGATTGGCATCCGTCTGGCATCTTCCAGAAAGTGACATAACCAAATAAGGTAAAGCACTTTTTTAGGTTGATAGCAAGCCAAATCAGGAAAGATGCATTTCTTCACCTGGTTTCATAACTTTCCCCGTAAAACCGCTGGCAGTAAGCTTATCTATAAATTCAACAGGATTAGCTTTAATAAGATCAAAAGTATTATAATGCATTGGAATTGTAAGTTTTGGTTTAATCCTATTCACTGCTCTCACTGCGTCATCAATGTCCATAGTATAATTTCCTCCAATCGGAATCAGTAATATATCTATCTGGTCCATCTCACCAATCAATTGCATATCACCAAAAATACCGGTATCTCCACAATGATAAATTGTCTTGTTATCCACATTAAAAACCACGCCCGCCGCTAAACCTGCATAATTACCATTTGTGGTTGAAGAACTATGTATGGCTGGAACCAGTTTTAACTTTCCAAAACTGAATCGATGAGCGCCCCCAACTTGCATAGGATGGGTCTTAAGACCGTTTCGAGATATCTGTGAAGCAAGCTCAGCTACACAAATAACAATGGTATTATACTTATCAGCGATTGTGAGTGTATCGCCCAAATGATCACTATGGCCATGAGTTAAAATAATATAATCTGCTCTTATCTGATTAGCTTTAATAGGCGCCAAAGGATTACCGTTCAGAAAAGGATCGATCAGAATGTTACATTGTTGGCTATCGGTAAAAAGAAAGGCAGAATGCCCAAGATATTGTAGCTTCATTTTTAAAACTCCTCAAGAATATGTTCTATTTTACAATATAGTCAAATTATCCCCAAAAGCAAACTCCCCGAATAGAAATAAAAATTAGCTGCTGACTGCAAGAAATTAAGTGCAGACAAGATAATGAGAATGGAGCAAGATGTTAGCTAACTGTTACATCCTCGTTCAATTTGACATAAGTTACCGTATATGCTTGAAATGAAGCATAATAACTACTCTTCTCCAGAATTCTACTGAGCGAAATCTCGATTTTTACAATTTTCTTTTCTCTTGACTTATTTCCACTATCCATATATAATGAATTTACAAAAAAAACCTAAGGAAAAGATAAATGACTTTACATAATATTGTTGAACTTCTGGATGCAGAAGTCCTTAATGAAGGAGCCGATTTAAATACAGAAGTTCCTTGTGCTTTTTCTTCAGATTTAATATCCGATATTCTGATGTGCACGAAAGAACCAACATTATTGTTAACCGGGTTGACAAACAATCAAGTAATTCGGCTTGCCGATATGATTGATTTGATTGGAATTGTTTTTGTGCGCGGGAAAAAGCCAATGCAAGATGTTATAGATATGGCACAAGAGCGCGGACTACCTCTTATAGCAACTAAGATGACTTTATACCGTTCCAGCGGGATTTTATATAATGCAGGACTCCGCAGCTGCAGAATTTGAAAAAGGAGAATACTGGTATATCAATACCGGTTTTGAAGAAAGAGTAAAGGATTTCTTTACTCATAAAAGAGAACCGGATGTTGTTTTGAAGGTTGATATACCGGCAAAAGATTTTAATATTGCAGGCAAGGGCTCTTCAGAATTGAAAATTTTACTAAAACGATTGGGAGTTAATTCAGAGATTTTAAGAAGGATTGCCGTTGCCAGTTATGAAGCCGAAATAAATGTTGCCGCTCATTCAAAAGGCGGGAAAATGATCAGTAATGTATATGACAACCTGATATATATGCAATTTCCGGATAATGGGCCTGGAATCGGAGATATTGAACAGGCAATGATACCCGGTTTTTCCACTGCCGATGATTTAGTTCGGGAATTTGGTTTTGGAGCTGGATTAGGTTTGCCCAATATTCAAAAGAACAGTGATGCGTTGCATATAACATCGGCGAATGGACTTCCTACTTTAGTGGAAATAATAA
>JBDKSF010000058.1 GCA_039680785.1 Candidatus Cloacimonas sp. | reverse complement strand
TTTTTTCAATTGTCCCTGGCTCCAAATCTGCTCTGGTAATGATTTTATATAGTTCTATCGGGGCTTTGATATCCATGGCAAAATAGTCCACCAAATTTTGTTCAATAATTTCTTGTAAGACCTCCGGGCGAGAGCCATTGGTATCCAATTTTATCTTATAACGCATTGCCTTAATTAATTTTAAGAATGGAATAAGATCTTCTTGCAGAGTTGGTTCACCTCCGGTAATGACTACTGCGGAAAGTTTTTTGTGCCGTTTATACAGAAAGCGTAAAACTCTTTCAGTATTTAGTAATGGACTATATCTAATGGGGTCAACCAATTCGGGATTGTGACAATAAGGACAGCGAAAATTGCATCCCTGCGTAAAAATTATTGCTGATAACTCGCCTGGATAATCCAGTAGCGAGAATTTTTGCAAACCGCCAATTTTCATTACAAACTCTTTGCTGAAATGGCTTCTGGTAGAATTGAACTTTCTTTTTTCGGCTGTTTGTGTAGGTCAAAAGTAGTGCGCATTTTAAATTCCGCTTTTTTCCCATCGTTCCATTGAGAAACGGGTCGCAAATAACCTACAATTCTGGAAAAAACCTCTGTTTTATTTTGGCAGACAGGACAAATTGGCTGTTCACCATCCAAATAGCCATGAATGGGACAAATACTGAAAGTGGGCGAGAAAGTGAAATAGGGTAAACGATAACTTCCACACACTGTTTTTATCAGTGCTTTGATGCTATTGCCAAATTCAACTCTTTCTCCGCCAAAGATATGTAAAACCGTTCCGCCTGTATATTTGGTTTGAAGTTCATCTTGCAAATCCAAGACCTCGAAAATATCATCCGAAAAGTTAACTGGCAGCTGGCTGCTATTTGTATAAAAAGGCGCTTTGTCGTCACAATTGGCACAAATTATTTCTGGGAAATGTTTTTTATCCAAAAGAGCTAAACGGTAACTTGTTCCTTCCGCTGGAGTTGCTTCCAGGTTATAATTATTTTCCGTTTCCGCTTGAATTTGCAATAAACGGTCTCGTAAATAATCCATAATTTTCAGGGCAAATGCCTGAGCTTGGGCAGTCCCCAAATTTTCACCCAGAAAGTTTAACATCGCTTCGTTCATTCCGATTATGCCGATGGTGGAAAAATGATTTTTCCAGTATTGATTAAAGCGTTCATAAATGCTTTTTAAATAGAACTTTGTATAGGGATAAAGTCCGCCTTCGGTAAAGTTCTCTAAGACCTTGCGTTTAATTTCCAGCGATTTTTTTGCCAGCTGTAAACGCTCTTCCAAGAGAGCGAAAAATTCCTCTTCCGTTTTTGCCAGATAACCTATGCGGGGAAGATTTATGGTTACCACTCCAATGGAACCGGTTAAAGGATTGGCACCAAAAAGTCCACCTCCTCTATTTTCCAGTTTACGGGTATCCAATCGTAAACGACAACACATACTGCGTGCATCTTTTGGGTCCATATCGGAATTTACGAAATTGGAAAAATAGGGAATGCCATATTTGGCTGTTGCTTCCCATAAGTAATTTAGATTAGGATCATCCCAGTTAAAATCCTTGGTGATATTATAGGTTGGAATGGGAAAAGTGAAAACGCGTCCTTTGGCATCGCCTTCAATCATCACTTCCAAAAATGCTTTGTTCAAAATGTCCATTTCTGCCTGAAAATCACCATAGGTCTTATCCATTGGTTTGCCACCTATGATAACTGCCTGATCTTTATAGAGTTGATGCGGATTGAGGTCTAAAGTTATATTGGTAAAAGGGGTTTGAAAACCAACTCGCGTAGGCACATTGATATTAAAAATGAATTCCTGCAAAGCTTGTTTCACTTCTTTATAACTAAGCCCATCGTAAAAAATAAAAGGTGCCAAAAGTGTGTCAAAACTGGAAAATGCCTGTGCCCCTGCAGCTTCACCTTGCAAAGTATAAAAGAAATTAACAATCTGCCCTAAAGCGCTTCTAAAATGTTTGGCGGGAGAACTTTCCACTTTGCCTTCCGCACCGCAAAAACCGGTTAAAAGTAAATCCATCAAATCCCAGCCCACACAATAAACTGAAAGCTGACCCAAATCGTGAATATGTAAATCGCCGCTTAAATGCGCTTCTCGAATTTCTGGAGGATAGATCTTATTCAACCAGTATGTTTTACTAACTTCAGATGCAATATAATTATTCAAGCCCTGAAGCGAGTATGCCATATTGGAATTTTCATTTACCTGCCAATCCAATTTTTCCAGATATTGATCTATCAAATCCACTCCCGCTTTGGAAACCAAATTGCGAATCTGAGAATGTTGATCCCGATAGATTATATATGCCTTGGCGGTTTTTTTGTAAGGAGAGGCAAGCAAAACTTCCTCTACGATATCTTGAATCTTTTCCACTTCAGGAATTTCATCTTGAATTACCTGCTGGGCTAAATTGATCACCCGTAAAGTTAAAACCGCGGCAATATCCTGTCCAAATTCACCTGTGGCAAATCCTGCACTTTCAATGGCTTTGGCTATTTTTTGCTGATTAAAAACAACGATGGAACCGTTTCTTTTGCGTATAGATGAAAACATCTCAAAACCTCTATTTTATAAATTTAATATCTTACTTAGATATAATAAGTTAGAATGCTGAGACCTTGTTTTGGGAAATTGGGTCTCAGCAACCGAAGTTTATGGAAATAATGAGATACAATTTGTCAAGCGGAATTGTGATTTTTCCCGCAGATTTAGTTTCACGCAGATTACGCAGATTACGCAGATTTTTTTTAGAAACGAGGATTTTAGGATTTTAGGATTAAGAGGATTTTTATTTAATTAGTCACCGAAAACACCGAAGACACCAAAAATAAGTTCCATTAAGAACGAAAGATTTGAACGACGGGTTTTTTAGCTTGGCGTAGTAATAATGGAGGGTTGACGTCCTCGTCAACCACAACAGACAAACTATCAGACAATTTTAAAATAAGGCGGAAACTGTATAATTTGGTTGTAAGGGGAACGACAGGATGTCGTTCTTCCTTTAATGTATTTCACAGATTTACTAATTGACTACTAACAAAATAACTTTGAACTAAGAACTTTGAACTAAGAACTTTGAACTCCCGCACTTTGAACTCCTGCACATTGAACTAAGAACTTTGAACTCTGAACTCCCGCACTTTGAACTCCTGCACTAAAATAAAAAAAGTCGGAGCTTATTGCTTTGCCCCGACTTTCAAATTTACTGATTAACCAGTTAAACTTATTTTGCCAAAATCATCTTTTTGGCGCTAATATAGTTTCCACTTATCATTTTATACATATAGATACCGCTGGAAACTGGTTTTCCGTTTGCATCACAACCATCCCAAGCAATTTGATAAAAGCCGGGAGAATCGTGTTCTGCAGTTAAAGAATTTATCACTTGGCCTTTCATATTGTAGATATCGATTTTAACCTTGCCTGCATCCTTTAATGAATAACGGATATTTGTATTGGGATTGAAAGGATTGGGATAGGCATTTAGCAATTTTGTGACCATTGGTATGGTTGGAGGATTGGGTTCCTGAGTTGGATCGCCAATGGTAATGGTCAAAGGTCCGTAAAAATTGCTGATTCCATCCAAAGAAACGCTTTCCAGCCAATAATAATATACCATATTGGAATAGGTCTCAAAATCGGTGTAAGTATAATTTATCTGGGTTCCTGTTTCAATACCATCATCGATTAATTGGGCATTTATTTTTTGAGCGGTAGCAAGGTTTTTCGTTGCGGCACGCAAAATGTTATAACCAGAATGATTAGTTTCGGATTCAGCAATCCAATTAATTCGAACATACATATCGGAAGTTAAAACTGCAGTAAAACTGCTCAATTCCACAGGCAGAGTGGGATCCTGCTCACCTAAAACAATCGGAACTTGAACCCCTTTTGCGTTCGGGATATCAAAAATTATTTTTCCATCACCATTAGCAGCAACGGAATGCCATGCACTTTCAAAATAATATGCTCCCCATAAGGCAGTGGTTTGAATTTCAATGTGCCAAGGTCCAGCACCCAGAAGATCCAGAATAAAATTGCTTGAGGCAACAAAAGCATCATTATTTACTGGAGGAATTTCACCCGTAACTATATTGGCACCACCACCCGTGATTTCTACTACATCTGAACCGATGGTTACAGGGCTGCCTTCCGGGATATCGTATGCATCTTCAAAATCAGCCAGAAAACGGGGTGAAATTTGAATATCGGCATTAAATTGTCCTACTAAACAAGTTATATTTTGAGGAGTTTGAGGAATTGGTTGTCCGTTATAGTCAGTAGAAGTTAATGTTCTTAAAGTTAAAGATGTTGCACCTTGCGTAACAGTAATATTTTGGGCACCCGTAGTAAAATTACCTGTAGCTCCTAAAGTAACATTATACACTTTTATCAGTTTAGATTGATCTGCACTGGTTAAACTGGCAAGTGTTCTTTCTACTGGAGCAATAATATTTCCGGTTGAGGACGCAGGTCCGGGATCAGCCACAGGAACAAATTCCAGTAAACTGTTGTAATTAGAAAGAGTTCCCAGTAAACCAGTTATTCCATCTCCCATATTATAAGCAGTCGTTATTTTTCCAGCAGTGTCATAAATATAGATAGCGGCTGTTGCATCTTGAACCCATTTGGGATGAGAGGATATACTCTGCTGAAAAGTAAGAATCGCTTCGCCAGTTAAACGATAAACATTAGAACCAACAGGTTTACTTCTCAAAGTGGCAATATCAGTAACTATCTCAGGAAATTTATAAACCGCAGAAGCAATAGAACTGGGATCATAACCTTCGGCATAGGCAATTGCTTTTAAGGTTGTGGTTTCAGTAATATTAATAGGGACAGTGTATAAAGTAGATGTATTATCTGGATCAGAACCATTGGTAGTATAATATATAGTTGCTCCCTCTGTTGCACAAGAAATTGAAGCATCAAATGCAGAATAGTAAGTATTTGTGGAAGGAGAAATTATAGGAGTTGCAACTGTAGGGTTTCCACCTGATAATTCAAAAGTTCCAGTAATAGTTATTGGTCCTTGTAAACCAGCAGTGCCACCGGTAGCTTCAGAATTATATAGATATAATCTAAAACCACAATTGGTGGTAATATTTGCATAATCAGAACCAAGTGTTAAAATATTTCCTGTCCAAGATAAATTATCGTCAGGATTTGTTAATACACCAGAAGAATTGCTTAAACCTGTATTCAAAGTTGTGTAATTACTCAATAGGGTACCATAACTATCATAACTACCTCTCCACTGGCATTGTCTGGTTCCTGTTCCACTTCTGCCAATTCCAAATGTAATCGTTGAAACAGTAAATTTATAACCAGATGCTGCATAAATAGTGAAACCAATATACTTGCCAGAATCAACAGAACCTGTAAAAGTGTTACTACCATTTGTAGCACCAGTTGGCCAACCTGTAGCTCTAAAGTTTCCATTACTTGAAGAAGTCGTAACACCTACTTTATCAATAGTTCCCATAGAAATCCCATCGTAAGGAGTTCCATTGTACTCAAAACTTTGTACATTACCAGCCGCACCAGTAAAAGTATAAGTAGCAGTAAATGCAGTTTGTGCCCAAGCCATACCCATAACCAGTATGGTTAGTGTAAATAAGAAAAATAGCTTTTTCATTCTTCCTCCTAATGAATTTAAGTTATCTTTTATATCATTATAGAAATCTGAATACAAAAGACAAGATAAATGGAATGAATTTTTTGGCAAGGATTTTTTTTATCTCTCACAGATTTCACGGATTACACAGATAAAAAGAGAATCCACAAATGATGACAAATGTGTAGTCGGAGGACGCCGTTCCTCCGCAAAATGATAAAAAAATAGGTCTGGGATGAACAAGAACAGATTTTTAATTTTGTAATCAGACCATAATTATTTTTTTTTGTTCTATCCAATAACTATGCTTTCCTCGGAATTTATATCTCACTATTTTGCCGTCAGTTCTTTCAGCGGGTGACAAAATTGAGATTTGTCACCCCCTAATATATAGAAATGGGATTTGACATAAAGAGCCCAAAAAGAATTTTGGATTTAGAAGGTCTGAAGCATAACAAAATATGTTACGATAAAAAAATTATATAGAGGTTACAATGCGTAAGTTCATTCTGCCGTTACTGATAGCTTTTATCTATCTGCCTTTTTTGTTTGCAGATAATATCTATGTAGTAAATTCCGAATCCCGCACTTTAAGCAGGATTGACACAGAAACACAAGCTGTAAACAACACTTTTACGCAGTTGGGTTTAACGCCCAATTTACTGAAAGTGAATGAGGACTATATTTATGTGGTCTTATCGGGAGCGAACAGTGTTCAGATGATTGAAAGAGAATCAGGAACCACTCTTCGCAACATTTTTATTGCTTCCAGTTCCAATCCTTGGGATGTTGTAGAATATGATGGTTATCTTTATGTGAGCGGAATGTTTTCTAACAAGGTCTATAAAATCAGTCAAGAAAGTTGGAGCGTTGTAGATCAAATAACGGTTGGCACAGCACCGGAGGGTTTAGCGGTTTGTAATGGAAAACTATATGTTTGCAATACAGGAGGTTATGCCAGTAATTATGCCAATAGCAGTGTTTCTGTTATTGATTTAGCTGATTTTAGCGTTATAAAGACCATTCCTGTTTGGACCAATCCTCAAGATATTGCCGTTTTTGATTCCCAATTGCATATTGTTTGCACTGGCAATTGGAGTTCTATTTCCGGAGCGGTTGATGTAATTGATTCCATAACCGATGAAAAAATAGACCGGATAATGATTGGAGGCAATCCTTGGGGAATATGGATTAGTCCCGATGGAATTGCTTATTTGGGAGAGGGTTATAATAGCGGAGTATATTCTTATAATGTCAATACATTATCTGTTTTAAACAATAGCAGCAATCCTTTAAGTCCGGGTGGAATAGCAGTTAGTGGCTTAAATGAACATATTGCAGTCCTTTCAGCTAATTGGGGTGAAAATGGAATCGTGTATCTAAGAAATAGTAATTGGCAACCTATTAATCAGTGGACAGTTGCCTTAACTCCCACCGATATTTGTTATTTTGAAAGCCCTTCGCCTGTTGCGGATGATAATTTACCTCAGCCACACATTACAATATACCCAAACCCAGTTCCAAAAGAGGGTGTCCTAAATTTTAAAATGGATAATAACTATAGGGGAGAACTGGAAATATATAACCTGCGTGGACAGAAAGTTTTACAAACCAAAGTTAACAAAGGGGAAATAAGCATAGACCTGAAAGATAATGATTGGCAGAGCGGAATTTATTTTTACAAAAGCGGACAGGCACAGGGGAAAATAATAATCAAATAAACTGCGGAGAAAAATATTGCCCGCAGATTGCGCGGATTTTGTTTCACGCAGATTACGCAGATTACGCAGATTTAATAGGTATGGGATGAACAGGATTTTAGGGATTTAAGAGATTTGGAAAAAAAGTTCCATTAAGAATGACAGATTTGAACGACGGGTCTTGAACTCGGCGTAGCAATAATGGAGGGTTGACGTCCTCGTCAACCACAACAAACAAACTATCAAGCTGTTATAAAATAAGGCAGAAACTTGATAACTCGGTTGTAAGGGGAACGACAGGATGTCGTTCTTCCTTGACTTCGAACTTTGAACCTCTGCACTTTGAACTTTGCACTCCTGCACTTTGAACTTTGAACTCCCGCACTTTGAACATTGAACCCCTGCACTTTGAACTTTGAACACCTGCACTTTGCACTCCCGCACATTGAACTTGCTTGCTTCCGCTATGCAACTTGTATCCATCCCGTATCCATCTCTTATCGCATACGGGAAGCATACGAGATGATATTGGAAAGTATAAGAGATAGGAGAGAGGGCAGAAAAAATAGATTGACAGTTTTGACGGATTTCTGCCTAATGCAAAACAAACTAACAAACTGAAATATATAGGAGTTACATAATGAATTACTTTTTAACGGAAGACCAATTGGAAATGCAAGAAATAGCTCGCAGAATTGCTTTGGAAAAAATCAAACCCGTTTCCGAAAAATACGATGAAGAAGGTATTTTTCCCTGGGATATCATAGAAGTGATGGAACAAAGCGATCTTTTTGCCATATTGATTCCGGAAGAATATGGCGGAATTAGCGGCAAAGTTTGTGATTTGGCAATAGTTACGGAAGAGCTATGTGCGGTGGATGCCGGAATTTCTTTAGCTTTTGGAGCAACCGGTTTAGGGATGTATCCTATTTTAATTGCTGGCAGTGAAGAGCAGAAGCAGAAATATTTGTCACAAATAGCTGCGGGAGAAGTGCTTGCCTCTTTTGCTTTAACGGAGGCAAATGCCGGTAGCGATGCGGGTGCAATTGAAACAACCGCCAGAAAAGAGGGCGATTATTATATTTTAAATGGCACGAAACAATGGATAACCAATGGCGGAGAAGCTGGTATTTATTGTGTTTTTGCAATGACGGATAAAAACAAAGGGGCACGCGGATGTTCTTGTTTTGTAGTGGAAAAAGGAACTCCCGGTTTTAATTTTGGCAAAAAAGAGAATAAAATGGGCATTCGGGCTTCCGCCACGCGAGAATTGATTTTTGAGGACTGTAAAATTCCAGCAGCAAATTTGTTAGGACACGAAGGCACAGGTTTTATAACTGCTATGCGGGTTTTTGACAAATCGCGTCCGATGGTTGGAGCTCAGTCCGTAGGAGTGGCTCGCGGTGCTTTTGAGGCAGCGATTAAATATTCCCAAGAAAGACAGCAGTTTGGAAAACCGATTTCCAGTTTTCAAGCAATTCAATTTATGCTGGCTGATATGGCAACTCAAATTGAAGCTGCTCGCGCTTTAGTAATGCAAACCGCAAAAATGATCGATAGCGGAGCGAAAAATTATTCCAAAGAAAGCGCAATGTGCAAATATTTTGCCTCCGATGTGGCAATGAAGGTCACTACCGATGCCGTGCAAATTTTAGGTGGCTATGGTTATATGAAAGAATACCCCGTGGAAAAAATGATGCGGGATGCCAAAATCTTGCAGATATATGAAGGGACAAACCAAATTCAGAGAAACATAGTTGCCGCCAGTTTGTTGAAAGAATATTAAATCCATTATTCCACAGCTGCTGGATTGAGCGATAAAATTATGGCAGGAAAAGAACTTTTGTTGCACTGCTGTTGTGCACCTTGTTTGATAGCTCCTTTTTATAAATTGAGAGCGGAAGGAAGAGAAATAACTGCATTTTGGTTCAATCCTAACATCCATCCACTCTTGGAATATCAAAAACGGCGCGACACTTTACGGTATTTTACCCAAAAAGAAAATATTGAATTGATTGAAGAGGATGAATACGGTCTGGTTAATTTTCTGCAGGCAACTCTAAAAGACATTGAAAACCGCTGTTTGTATTGCTATGAATCTCGCTTGGAAGTAACTGCCCAAAAAGCGAAAGAACTGGGCTATTCTGCTTTTGGGACAACTTTGCTTTACAGTAAATATCAAAAACACGAATTGATTGTGGATGTTGCTTTAAAAATGAGCGCCAAATATGGGGTTGAATTTTTCTATGAGGACTGGCGACCTTTATGGTGGGAAGGTAGAAAATTGGCAAAAGAAGCAGGGCTTTATCGTCAACAATATTGCGGCTGTATATTTAGTGAAGAGGAACGCTTTCGTGAGCAAATACAAACAAATTGACCTTAGTAAAATAAGAACTTATCCGATTGATCAACGCTATAGTAAAGTAAATAAAAATGCTTTTGCCCAAAAAGGGAAAATACCGGTCTCCCAATTTTTGAATTGTCTCCCTGATATCCTTGCCGCCAAAGAGCTGAGAGAGCTTATTGATGCTT
>JBDKSF010000057.1 GCA_039680785.1 Candidatus Cloacimonas sp. | reverse complement strand
AACCCTTCAGTAACGAGATAACAGCATTGTTACTGTAATGTTACAGAGTTATTAGTTAATCCACTAAGAGCCAAGCAATTAACGAGCCAGAGGCAAAAATGAGCGAAGAAAGGGTTAACATACTCTGTATCAGGATGTTATCACCTTTAAAGAAGGAATTACATTAATTGCAAATGCTCCTCAAAACAATTGCTATATCTGTTTCCAAATCCATATTATCTGTTTTTCCTAAAAGTGTTTAACCGATTGACGATGGATCACCTGAAACCAATATGCAAATTCATTTTCCTTGACAAAAGCGGACTTTTTTACAGTAAGGAGAAAGATATCATTATGCAGAATCTGCGGTTCAAATCCATAAGCAGAGCAAGTAAATAATATTTAGGCAACAAAATAGATTTGAGCAGTTAAAGAAACCAGAGAACATATCTTGCGAGTGGAGAATTAGGTTTTGTTTTATCTGCCATAAGATATTAAGTGTAACCCATTCCAAAATATACGATAAATGACGACAGGGATGCTAAAGTGAAAAAATTATTATTAGTTACGGTGATTTTTGCAGTTCTTTTTTCTTTTTCCTGCCACCGGACAGGAAAGAAAGTCCCGCAAGGAATTGTTGTTCTTTCTCCGGAAGTGGCGGAGATAATATGCGCTCTTGATGCTGAAAATGATATAACGGGCATAACGGCTGAATGCAATTATCCACCCTCCCTAAAGGGAAAAAAGAGCGTTGGCTCATTTAGCGGTATTGATACAGAAGCGATAATATCCCTAAATCCTAAACACATTTTTTGCAGCGCTTTGGAACAAGAAAAGATAGCATCAGACCTGAAAAATTTGGGATATCCGGTAGAAATCATTTATCCCAAAAATATCTCTGAAATGCTTTCCGACATAGAAAAAATCGGTATGTTGATTGATAGAAAAGAACAAGCAACTCAACTCATTCAACGCTTAAAACAAGAAACGGCAAGTATCCAAGAAAATGCCAAGAACAAAACTCGCCCGAAGGTCTATCTGGAAATATATAGAAACCCATTAATGAGCGTTTCCGATTCCTCTTTTGCCGGTGAACTTATTGAGACGGCAGGTGGAAATAATATTTTTACCACTCTCGAAAGAGATTATGCCAGAGTAAAATCTGAGGATGTAATTACGGCAAATCCAGACATTATCATCTGCTATTCGCAAGATACGCTGGAGAATATAATTAATCGAAAGGGCTGGCAAAATATCCCTGCCATAAAAAATAGAAGGATCTATTTTGAAAAGGATATCAACCCAGATCTAATTCAACGCGCTACTCCTCGTTGTATTGAAGGAATGAAAGAACTGGCAAGGATATTTGATAGCTGGCGTAAAGAACAATGAAAAAGCGCATCATTTTAATCCTATGGCTTTTGATTGGTTTAGGCATAATATCTGCCTATTTAACCATTGGAAAACCAGATGCAAATATTATTTCTCAAGTTCGAATCCCACGTTTACTTTTAACACTTTTTACCGGTATGGCATTAGCCGGAATTGGTTCCATTTATCAACTAATGCTCGCCAATCCATTAGCCGAGCCATATATTTTAGGAATATCATCCGGTTCCGCTTTGGGAAGCATTATCCTGGGAATATCAGGTTTTATAATGCTGATGCCTCTGGGGGGATTTATTGGCGCCTGTTTTACTATGCTGCTGGTTTGGAAACTGGCACATCAAAAGGGCAGATTTGATAAAAGCCGTTTACTTATAGCTGGCGTGATAGTCGGAATGTTTTTCGCGGCGGGAATATCCCTTATAATGTATCTCCATCAACAAGATACGGCTTTGATTCTGGGAACGCTGATGGGAAACTTGGGACATATATTTACCCAAAGAGAATGGTATAGCTTTCTAATTCTTTTTGCCATATCCTTGGTAATTCTAATCTATCTTTTTTTCCAGTCAACCGCCATTGATATTTTAAGCAGCGGAGATTTATATGCCGCCAGTTTGGGCATAAATACTTTTGCGCTGCGAAGAATGATATTTATATCAACATCCATCGTAATAGGAATTTGTGTATCTTACGCTGGAATTATTGGTTTTGTGGGACTCATTATACCGCATATTGTCCGTTTTTTTATTCCTTCCGGACAAAAGAAAATATACTTGCTTTCTTTATGGTCGGGAGGAATATTTTTGCTTGTATGTGATCTACTTGCTCTCCACTTGTTGGAAATGGAATTACCTGTAGGAATTATCACTTCTTTTATCGGCTGCCCCTTCTTTATGTGGTTGTTACTGAAAAAGGGAAGTTGATGCTACCTCAAGTATAAAAAATGAACTCAAGCATCATTTGCGGTTTGATCACTCAAAACTGGTAGATGATATTCGGGTAAATGTGTCTTTCGACATTGATTATGGCTCAAGAAAACGCCCTTCCCTAAACAAGTGAGCTGGGCTAAACAAAAAACCCTGGAGAAAACTCCAGGGTTTTTTTAATATTGGGAAGGAATGATATCCTTCGGCTATATTATTTCATCAGCATCATTTTGCGGGTTTCAACCTTACCATCTGTGGAAAGACGATAAAAATATAGTCCGCTGCTAACTTGGCTACCATTATTGTCTATTCCATTCCAAGTAACGGAATTTCTGCCAAAATCGGCAATACCATTATACAGGGTCTTGACCAATTGTCCTTTTACATTGTAAACGGAAACATTCGCTACCGCTTTCTTTGCCATATCAAATGTTATTGTTGTTACAGGATTAAAAGGATTGGGATAATTCTGATTCAACATATTGGTAACAGGAGTGACGGTAGGATCATCTGATGCCTCACCAGGTAAGGGGAAAGTAATTTCCAATTCTGTAAACATCACTTGTCCGCCATCATTTGTTGAACCAACGGGAGGATCAATGGCATAAGCGCCCCAAGTATAATCGTTATAGAACATTAAACCCAGTTTACCAACTTTGCGTCCATTTTCTCCATCGCTAACCCAAATAACTTTATCTGCAGGATATACCCACATTGGCTTAAGCCCTGCAAATTCTGGTGTTTCAATATTATTTAATTTTATCGGTGAACTCCAATGATTGCCATTGTCCTGAGAAACTGAGATCCAGATTTCAGGAGTGTTTGCCCATGCAGAGTAGTCGGGATCTCCCAAAGCATTAGCTAAAACAGCACGGTAACAATTCTGCCAAACAGTGGCAAGCATTCCGTGACCATTTCCTTCCGTTACTTTCATATTATTGCAATGGAAAAACATAGCATCACTATGTGCACTTTGATCCCAATAGGGGAAATCCCAGCTATTTACTGAGTCCGGAGTCCAAGTGCCAGTATCCGGATCTTGCACAAATTCTTCTTCTCCCCAAGGAGCTTCATTATCCCAGGGTTGATAAAAATCTGAATATGTATTGGTAACATCTTTTTGTGGCCATAATTCATTAATCTTGAATTGTGAGTCCTCTGGAAGCGTAGGATCAAATATTACTTCCTTGGGATATTGATAGTAAGGATAGTAATAACCTTCGTAATTGTTCAATCCCCAAATAGCTGGAAAATGAATTCTATTCAGATCATCTACTGATGCATTCAAATGGCTTGAACCAGCACCCATTATCTGAAAGTATATCTCATTATCTCCATAAGGAAGACCTGTGGCATCAGAGGCAAAGAAACCAGTAGTATCCGTAGGACTGGAATTGGGATTCCAAGTAGATATTCTACTCCATTCGCTAACGCGTGACCAAGTCCCTTCTCCGTAGTTTCCACATTTGAAAACATCAATATCTGGTTCACTGATATCCGTGGTTCCATCTGCTTCAGTGGCAAAATGAAAACCGGCATAATACAGATTTCCTGCATCATCAGTAGTTAAGGCATGGAAAGGCCTACGCCACTGATCATCCACATTCCATTGGTCCATTTCAGGAATAGTCATATAATTCCAATCAAGTGGAACACCACCTTCAATTTGATTTGCATCAAAATCGGCATAAGCAAACCGAGGATTTTCTGAAGGACCATAAGAATGGGTAACAGAATTACGCGAGACAACATAAACTCTTCTTTTACCTGCAACGGGAGAAGGTCCAATTTGTGCCGTGGGCCAGATAAATTCATTATCGGAAGTGCTTTCTGTAGGAGAAGTATTAATAACAGCAGGATTATCCATAAGAGTGATGATATCGCCAAATATACCATAACTTCCGTCGATAAAGCCATCAGCCGTAAACTGAGTTTCCAGCTGAGTATCAGTATCAGCATTGGCATGCCAAGCATATAAGGGTTTTCCAGAAACAGGATCAACTGCAACTGTGGGATACCCTTCATTATTAGCGGTATTTGTAATTTCACTATTCGCTATCGTATTTCCAGAACTGTTAAGATAGGTATAAAATACACGCCGAGTTCCGCTTGCAGTGCGACGCCCATGATATGTCATAAAATATCCGCCGCCCTGAATATCCGGAGGTATAACCCGTAAAGGAATACCGTTGTAACTTCCTATCATATAATCATAATAAGAAGTCATTATTGCTGAAGGTGCATGAGTAAATGTAAAATTGGGTGACATACGATCATTCGTAATATGTGGTTTACCCATGGGAACATTATTTGCCACCTTGTCGATAGTGGGAATCATTTCTTGTGCAAAAGCCATACTAACAAGGAAGGACAAACATAAGGTGAAAATTAGGACTTTTTTCATTATTTCCTCCTGAATCGTAATTAGATTCTTTAATATCTCATTTTAATAGACACACGGTGAGCACTTGTTAAAAAGTCCTCAGCCAAATCGCCCATATTGGTATAGGCATAATCAATATTGAAAATTCCAAGCGAAGTAGGAACCTGCCATCCCACTCCTGCACATAGACCATTAGTATCATAATTGAGTTGGTATCCTCCCCGTAGAAACAGGTTACCTAACTTAAATTCGGTTCCCAGATTCCATGTTTCCAGCCGGTCTATAACATTATCCATCTGAAAAGACGCAATCCAGTAATTGTTTCCTTCCCGCATAATATCTCCACTGATTCCGAGAGAGAAACTTAAAGGAATTTTACTCTCTAACTCAATTCTATCTTCGTCAATACTACCATCCCCGTCATTATCAAACAGGTCAAAGGGGTCCTCATCGTAACTACCGTCGTCATCATCATCCACTCTAAAACGAATGTCAGGACCGAAATTACGCATAGCCATTCCAATTTTAATATTCCGCCAACCGGTATTATACATTGAGCCCATATCAACTGCATAACTATCTATATTATATTCATACAGATTTTCTCTTAAGTATTTAACACCCACGCCAGCGGAGAATTTGTTAGTGAACTGCTGTGCATAATCAACTCCCAAAGCAATGTCGCTGCAGGTAAATTTCTCTCCTGTGGGACCAAATGTTTCTTCATCGGTTACATCCATATCATCCATATGCAGCACGCTACCATATAACGCTATGGTAGAAACCCCGTTAGTATATGTTGCAGCTCCAAATTCATGCATTATGTCCGCTACCCAATTCGTATGCGAAACAAATACTTGATTTTCAAAAGCGGGCGCTAAACCAGCTGGATTCCAATAGACAGAGGAAATATCATCTGTTACGGCTGTGTATGCTTCACCCATACCTACGGCTCGTGCATCCACTCCAAACTTAAGAAACTGTAAAGCTACCGTCCCTGTCTTGCCAAAAGGTTTGGCTGAAACAAACAAAGGTAAACAGGTAAGCACTATTCCCAGTAATACAATTAGAACTTTCTTCACAGTTCCTCCCTTATTTAATAATGACGAATTTACCGACCTTAACTTCATTGTCGGCTTTATTTTCGATTGAATAAAGATACACGCCGGGAGCGATAATTTGTTTGTGCTTGGAGAGAAGATCCCAGCTTTCCATACCTTCTGCGGCTATCCCAGTAGTGCTTGCCTTGGAAATGGTAATAATATCCGTAACGGGAGCACCATCATGTTTTATAGTTTTCACAAGGTCACCTGCCAGAGTATAGATTCTTATGTCACAAGCTTTAGGAAGATTTACAAACCATATCCGTCTGCTTTTGTCTCCCTTTTCATCATTTTCTCTTCGACCGTCAAAACTGCTGTGTCCAATATAAGGATTGGGAATCACCATAATATTATCCATTTTCCCCTTTGCTGAAGTGCCAGGGAAAAATACTTTCATATTGGCATCGGCATCTCTACCCGTCTCCAAATAATTTAAATCGTTGGAAGGAATACCACGATCATAAGCAGTTATAGCGGTATAATATTCTACCCCTTTCCTGGGATACATAATTTCCGATTTATAGTAGCGTCTTGCCAATCTATCTTCTTTCAGCTCCTGCAAGTCATCCTGCTCGGGAGTAAAGTTTGCTTCTCCCGCTGGGAAAGCAAAACCCAGCAAAGGAATAAGCTGAGGATCGTAAAGAGCGTCAAAAATCTTTTCCGGTATTACGCTGTTCTTAAATAAGTGTGCTCGCATCAGTTTGGTGGTTTCAGTATCGGGACCTACGATATTATTTGCAGCTGCTTGAACATCTGACCAATTCGTTATATCATCTATGGAATTACCATTGATAACTGGATTCGGTTCGTAGATGGGCCAACCGTAGAAAGTATCACCACAGGGTGCAAACTGATAATTCTCATCGAAACAATAATATTTATGATATTCGGTAACAGGTACCTGCCAAGCATTTTTATTGGGTAAGTCAGTATCTATGCCTCGATAACCGCCAAAATCTACGAATAAAGTATCGCTATTACTATTTACTGAATAATCCACAATATCCTGAGCTGTATCTACTTTATCCCAACGATTAATCATAGACCAGTCCTCTTGGCTACCACTACCGCTTCTTCCCCAAGTTGCATAACCCTGAAAATCATGACGCAAGCGATATGCCGTATAAGGATTTACTAAAGCGTTCATATTCCACCGTTTATCTGGAGGAAGAGATGAGTCCGGTCTAAATTGTTCTGGAATATCCACCCAGTTATTCGCAATGTGAGGAGTAGGGTCACTATCCAAACCGCGAATGAGATTGGCGCTATCAGGGTTTTGCCAACCCATAACTGCAGTACTGACTGTTTTTACATCATAAGAAAACTCACTGCGA
>JBDKSF010000056.1 GCA_039680785.1 Candidatus Cloacimonas sp. | reverse complement strand
ATCCGTGTAATCTGTGTAATCTGTGTGAGGTATTTAAAGTTCAAAGTGCGGGAGTTCATAGTTCAAAGTGCGGGAGTGCTTAGTTTTTTAGTTAGCTGCGGTGGCTGATTAAATCCTTTTTACCTCCTACATAAATAATCCGTGAAATCTGTGTAATCTGTGAGAGGTATTTAAAGTTCAAAGTGCGGGAGTTCAAAGTTCAAAGTGCGGGAGTGCTTAGTTTTTTAGTTAGCTGCGGTGGCTGATTAAATCCTTTTTACCGTATAAATTAAAAATCTGTGTAATCTGTGTAATCTGTGAGAGGTATTTGAAAGTTTTAACTTTGTGATTGACAAAATATCTTTATTATAGTATAAGGAAACGAATAAAAAAAAGGGAGTGAGGTAAAAGTGAGCATAGACCAAAACAAAATCAACGAAATGAGCTTTGAACAATCCTTAAAAGAACTGGAAAAAATTGTGGAAACTCTGTCCACAGGCGAAACCAGTTTGGAGGAATTGCTCTCTTTATATGAAGCAGGCGTTGCTTATTTGAAATGCTGTCAAAGCCGTTTAGGTGCAGCCGAGGCAAAAATTAAAATTTTAAGTGATCAACTCTCTTCTCCCCAAGAGCCGGAAGGTAATAATGGATAATAGCATTCTTCTAAAAAAGGATATGAAAGAAAAGCAGGAACTGGTTAATATTATATTAGACCGATTTCTGCCCCGTAAAGATGAATATCCGAAAGATTTGCATAAGGCAATGCGCTATAGTATTTTTGCCGGTGGAAAACGCTTAAGACCATATTTAACAATGACTACCTTTGAAATGTTCAATCCTGAAGTGGAACTAATCACTCCGGTTGCCGCTGCCATAGAAATGATTCATACTTATTCACTTATTCATGATGATCTTCCCGATATTGACGATGATGAATTTAGACGCGGCAAACAATCCTGCCATACCGTTTTTGGTGAAGGCATCGCTCTCTTGGCTGGAGATGCTTTATTGATTAGTGCTTTTGAATTAGTTACTTTAGCGGAACTGGAAGCCAAGCTGAAAGTTCAATTAGTCAACGAATTGGCAAGAGAAGTTGGAATAAAAGGTCTAATCTCCGGTCAGATGGTAGATATTGAATCCGAAGGCAAACAGGTGGATAAAAAGACCCTTTCCTATATTCACGAAAATAAAACCGCCCGCCTAATCAATATCTGTTTGCGTTTTGGCGCGCTTGCCGGAAAAGCAAAAGAAGAAGAACTGAAAATACTGGATGAATACGGAAAAAAGATTGGACTGGTATTTCAAATAGTGGATGATCTTTTGGATGTTGAAGGCACGCAAGAAGAACTTGGGAAAAGCGTTGGTAAAGATGAAGATAGACACAAAGCAACTTTTCCTTCCGTGTATGGTATTGCCGAATCGCATAAAATGGCTAAGGATATGACGGATCAGGCAAGAAAAGTGATTGCCCCCTTAGGTAAAAAAGCAGTGAAATTAGATGCTTTGGCTGAATATCTTTTAAGCAGGAAAGGATGAAAATAGCTTTTCAGAAATTATCTCCCACTGCCACTTTGCCCCAAAGAATGACAGAACAATCTTCTGGTTTTGATCTTTTCGCTGATCTTTTGGAACCGGTTACGATTGAACCTTATAAACGACAAGCCATTCCTTGTGGCATAGCCATTGAAATTCCAATGGGTTATGAAGCTCAAATTAGACCCCGCAGCGGTTTATCCTTAAATTTCGGTTTAGGCATTTTAAACAGTCCCGGAACTATTGATGCCGATTACAGAGGTGAAATAAAAGTGATTTTGATCAATTTGAGCGAAGAAGGGGTAAAAATTGAACCCCAAATGCGGATAGCGCAAATGGTTTTTTGCCCGGTAGTGATTCCTGAACTTAGTGAAACAGTGTCTCTTAGCCCAAGTAAAAGGCAGGAAGGCGGTTTTGGACATACAGGAAAGTGAAAAAATGAAGAAAGAAGAACTGATTTCAGAAATTCTCCGCCTGAAAAAAGAAAAAAATGCCCTGATTCTGGCTCATAACTATCAAATAGTGGAAATTCAAGATATTGCTGATTACCGTGGTGATTCTTTGCAGCTATCTATTTTGGCTTCGCAAGCGAAGGCGCCGTTAATTGTTTTTTGTGGAGTAAAATTTATGGCAGAAACAGCTGCCATTCTAAACCCGGAATCAAAGATTTTGCTGCCGGTTTGGGATGCTGGTTGTCCGATGGCTGATATGATAAATGAAGCACAACTGAAAGCATTCAAAAAAAATTATCCCGGCTCGCCGGTGGTCTGTTATGTAAATTCTTCGGTGGAAGTGAAAGCTGAAAGCGATATTTGCTGCACTTCTTCCAATGCGGTAAAAGTGCTCAATTCTTTAAAAACGGATAAGCCAATTTTGTTTGTTCCAGACCGCAATTTGGGTTCCTGGGCTGCCAAACAGACAGGAAAAAATGTAATACCCTGGGATGGTTATTGTTTGGTGCATCAATGGAGTTTTACGGAAGAAGATGTATTAGCCATTAAAAATAAATATCCTGCTCATAAGCTGCTGGTGCATCCTGAATGCGATCCCGCCATTGTTAAATATGCCGATTTTGTAATGTCCACGGGGGGAATGATGGATTGGGTGAAAGAAAATGACAATGCCATAATTGCTACGGAAATTGGGCTGATAGAATATTTGCAACATATCTATCCGGAAAAATCCCTAATTCCTCTTTCTCCTAAGGCAATTTGTAAAAATATGAAGAAAATAACGCTGGAAAGCATCTACGCTGCCCTAAAATATAATCAGTATGAAATTAATGTAATTCCTTCTATTGCCCAAAAAGCAAAGGTAGCCATAGACAGAATGTTAGCCCTTTCAAAGTAACAAAAAAAAGGATAACCTTATGAAAACCCGCTTTATACTTATCCTGTTAATCATATTCATTCTCTTTAGCGCTTGGCTCTATCTAAGCTATAGCTTAGGAATAAGCGAAAAGGATAAACTGGAAAAATTGGCAAATCTACCTATCTATGCTTATGTTGCCGATACTACAAAAGTTGCTCCTCTACTATCAGAATTGAAACCCGTTCCGGGGATTAAAAATGTGGTTTATGAAACTCCTCAACAAGCAGCTACGGAACTTATTCAGGCATACGGTTTACCTATAACTCCGCAAATGGTTCAGGACTATACTTTGCCTGCCGTCATTACGATAAATTTGCTGTCCAACCGGGAATCCATTAGCAGTAAATCGATGATACTGGATATTTTGCGTTCTCATCTTCCGGAAGCAGATATTGATAGTCAATCCAATGCTTACGGTTCCATTATTGAAGAGTTGCAACGACAGGATTTGTATTCTCTTGTCTTTAATCTTGTTATGGGGTTTCTTATTATGTTGGTTCTGGTGTTTAGCCGCGCTACCTGGGAGCTGCATAAATTACTGCACTATAAGGGTCATAAACATAGTGCGTTGGAAAATGTCCGTTTGCAAAGACAAAGCGTTCAGCATACTTGGTTGATGTTGATAATTCCTTTACCGCTATGTTTGCTAATTTATTTTGCTCTTATATATTTTAACTCGCTGCCCCAATTAATTCCTTATTGGGTATTTATTATTCAAGCGGGCTCTGCCATATTGGGCACACTGATTAACTATTTTATTTTGCATAGCTTTGAACATCAGTTAATTTTAGCAGAAAACCCTGTGGAAATAGTATCTCCGGTAAACAAGATAAACACTCAATCAACTGAAAATAATAATGATACGCCAACTGCCTAATATTTTAACCGTCATCCGTATTTTACTGGTTCCGGTTTTTCTTTATTTTCTGTTTTGGTCACCCAGTTCGGCAAACATTGTTATTGCTCTGATTATTTTTATCGTTGCCAGTGTTACGGATTATCTGGATGGCAAGATAGCGCGCCAACTGAATTTAATAAGTGATTTTGGTAAAATTATGGACCCTTTGGCGGATAAACTTATTGTGCTTTCCGCTTTGGCAGGTCTTTGTTTATTACCGCCTTTTCAGATTAGCGTCGTAATTTTTATAATCATTTTTCTGCGCGAATTGATTATCACTATTCTGCGCGAGGTCTATCAAAAACAAGGGATTGTAATAGCCGCCGATATTTTTGGCAAGCTGAAAACAGTTCTGCAAATGGCAGGCATAATCATCGCTTTGCTTTTTTGGGCATATTTTGAACCAGTGCCCCAAGTAGTGATCCTTGTTATCAATATCTGGTTTTGGTTTGTGGCGCTCATTACAGTGCTTAGTGGTTTAAATTATGTTAGTGCTATAGCTAAAAAAAGGAAATGACAATGCGTAAATATACCCTTTTTATCTTGCTGATATTCATTCTCTTCGGTTGTGCCAAGGAAGGTGGTAAATCAGGTCGTTATACTATTTATGATGAAGTGATTGATCATTCCAAAACCTTGGCTTTGGGAGAAGATAGAGATGTTTATGTATTTTGTGATTCAATGGATTGGCAAGGGCTTAAACCATTCATTGGCAGTGCGATAGAACAAAAAATCCTGATTGTGTATCCAGAACAGTATTTTAACCTCATCAGAGCCGATATTAAAAATGTGCAGACATTGTCCAAATACAAAAATCTGCTTTACATTGGAAACTTGGAGAGTAACTTACCTGTTTCTGCCTATATGAAAAAGACACTTAGTGAGGATTTTAAAAAACGGGTGCAAGTTAGCGGAGGTGATCTTTTTACCGCTAAAAATGCCAATTGCTGCGATCAGATTGTCCTTTTCCTTTTTGGTAAAGATGCCAAGTCCTTACAAAAAGTAGGCGTCCTCCAAGCGGAAAATATCTTTTCTCTGCTCTTGAATCGCTATATGGAAAGACAGGGCTATTATGCCTATCAAGAGAAGGTTATAGATCCTACCTTTTTTGATCGATATCCCTTTTCACTTAAAATTCCAGTCACTTTTCGGTTATATTCCAATGATGCCGTGGGCAGATTCTTAAGCTTTATTTACCGCACCAGAATGGAAAATCGCGAATTTCCGGATAAATATATTTCCATTTACTATGAACCAATGCCCGAAAATAAAGTTGATCTTAATTGGCTGATTGCCAAACGGCAAGAAATCGGGAAAAAATACTTTGAAGGTGATGAATTTGATCCGGAAGTGGTGCGGAAAGAGCCATTCGTCTTTAAAAAACACCCCGGTTATCGTCTTCTGGGTGCTTGGAAAAATATGAAATATGCCATTGGTGGTGGTTTTCAAAGTTACGGTTTTTGGGATGAAAGAACCAAAACAGCATACATTGTAGATAGCAGCGTCTATTTTCCCGCTGGGGACAAACTTCCTGTTTTAGTGGAACTATATGTAATTTCCAATTCCCTGGTAATCAAATGAGAAAATTGCTGCATATAAGACAGTTACTGCTTTGCCAAAGCGTTATAATCTTATTATTGCTTGCTGCTTGTGCAGGACCACAAAAGCCAGTTTCCAGAACTATTTTGGATAATTCCAAGCCCAATATGCCTTCGCTTTATTATTATCTTTCCGGTTCGATTCAACATTATGCGGGGGATTATGTTTCCGCGGCTGATTATTATAATTTGGCTTGGGAACAGGATAAAGGCAGTTATCAAATTCGCAAACAAATGCTGATCAACAGCGCTTTTGCCTATCTCAACAAACAACAGGATGAACAAACCACTATCGCAGAGTTTGAAAAAGCCGAAAAAGAGATGGTCTTTGATAACGACCTATTAAATATTGCCTACGCCGTTTATAGTAACGCCAATAATTTAGAAGGACTGCAACGCATTGTTTCCCAAGGCGTTACTTACTATCCTTCCACGCTAAATTATCTCCGCAAATTTTACCTAAACTACAGTAAAAATAAGCAAACGGATGTGCAACTGCTAAAACTGGCATATCAATCTGCCGATCACCATCCGGAGGATTTGATTTTAACTGCCAAAATGTATTCTTTAGTCAGTCCGCAACGCTCTTTGGCAATTTTACAGGAAGCATACCAACTTGACCCCAAACCTGAAACTGATAAAATGATTAGTGAATTTACTATCCAGAATGCGGATTTGGGAAAGACCTTGCAAAAATTTCAGGCATACCGCTATCCGGAAGATAAAGATCTGATGCTCTATTTTTTACAGACCGCCAATCGGAACCGCTCTTTTGATATTGTTAATGCGCTGGCAAATTCCATTTTATCTACCAACGACACTTCTTTAATAGGAGAATTGGCTTTTTCTGCTTTTCTGAGCAATAAACAAGATATTATGCAGAAAATATCCAGCTTTTTGCTGGCTAAAGAATCAGAACTTGCTTCCTATTCTCAGATAGCCGTTTTCCTTTTTGCTGAATCGCTATTTTCCGAATATTTGCCGGAGCCCTCGGTTTATGCTGTTTACTTTAATTCTGCTGGCGACCTTCAGGATGTTGTATTATATGCAATGCTGAAAAATTCTTTCCAAACGAAAAACAAACCCGATGACCCTAATTCCGATTTTGCCGATAAAATGGTTTTGGCAGTGCAAAAACTATTACCGGAAAGCGTTTTTGCCGATTATCTAAAGATTGCGGCAAAAGCAAAAACTGTGGAAGATCAGGATTTTTTACAGGCCAGAGCAAATCTATGTAATTACTTTCTGCAGAAGAATCTGGGTGAATTGGACGACTGGACTTTTCTCCTGCAATATTATCAACAGCAGAATAGGCAGGCGGAAAAAATCGCCCTGCTGCGAAAAGCAATAAATATATACCCCGATAATCCTCTCTTTCTCAACGACTTAGGTTATACTTTGCTGGATTTTCAGGAACACTTAAATGAAGCCGGTTCGCTGATTCAAAGAGCGGTGGCTCTGGAACCGACAAATGCTTATTATCAAGATAGCTTGGCTTGGTATTATTATCTTACTTCCGATTTTAACGGCGCTTTGGAACATATTAATTTGCCTATGCAATTAGAAGATATGCCAGCAGAAATCTCTTACCATATCGGGATGATTCTGATAGCTAATCAAAAAAACGAAGAAGCAATAAAATATCTGCAAACCGCAACGGAAGATAAAACCAACCCTCTCTATCAGGAAAAAGCCAGACAGGCATTGGAAGAACTGCAAAAATAACCCGCCGCTATTAAAAGACCTGTTTTATTCCCGAAAGTAGGTTTTGTTTGATTTGGCTAAAAAAATTCTTTACGGATCAATGTCATTTGGTAAAAACAAGACCCTCAGAAACCTGAAAGCGATATTTGTTTGATTTGGCTAAAAAAGTTCTTTACGGATCAATGTCATTAGGTAAGGCAATTAACATAAAAAAATAAGAGCCACTTGCGCAGCTCTTATTATATGGCTGATCATCAACATTGCCTGCTGTCTGACCAGTTCACATCTTTCTCAGCGGGCAGGCGCTCCAGATGCTTCACATAGATAGTATAATCATTTTCCTCTGTCTGCCCAATCTTTTTTTCTCTGCCTTCTGCCTTTCCATATTTAGCTATCATTACTTGTAATTCCGTCTCTTCCTTGTTATCCTCTTGCGCTATTTGGGTAAAACAATGATCGCTAAGTGATGGATAACCTTATAGTTTTTGAGATGAAGTCCAATGATTTGGATGGCGCCCGGAAATATATCAAAGCTCTTATGCTTTGGGTCAGAGTTGTTCAGATTTGATACGACGCAGAAATGAATCCGATAGGTGTCTTAGGACCACATACTAAGTTACTGCCGTTCCATTGTAAGTGTAGGACGATGACTAAGTATTATCACTAATCAATAACTATCTTTGCTGCTTTAGTTGCAATATCTTTTGTTCTTTGATCTTAATATCAAAAGCTTCTGCGATTTTTTGCTGGTTTCTGTAATCAACTTCATGCATATACAAAAATCTATAGACTAAATGTCTGAGAACATTATATACAAATTGATTATCTTTGTGCTCCTTTTTGATTTCGATTAACTCATCTACATTCAAACAATGTTTATATTCCATGCAAACCATTACATCTATTAACCTATATGATGGGGATGGGTTTTCTTTCGAAATCTCATCTATTTGAGGCAAGAGATCATATGAACCAAGCGATATTGAAGTTTTTAATAACAGCGAGTTTATTGACGCAAAAGATATTCCTAAAAGGAATTTTTTGACTTGCGCTTCAAGATCTACATCATCAATCAAAATGACTTTAGTATCCCCATTCTTTTTTGCATCACTATTGCGAGCTTCGATTTCTTCTTTGATTTTATCCCTGATGTAGGTAACTGCCGTATTCATAAGTTCCTTTTGGTTGTGAATTAGAAAGCTTATTAATCGAAGAGATGAGTTTACTGATTCAATTAGAAAGTTTTTTATCTTCTCTCTTTTGAGAGAACCAGATCTATTCTTTAGTATCTGACCAATGATCTCTAAGTATCTTATAAGTTTCTGAGTATCAGTTAATATTGAGTAGTCAACATCTTGTTCCTCATCTTCTATCTGATCAATATCTTTATCATCACCAATCAAACCATTAGTGATTTCGTCTGTCTGCTTAAGGATTTTTTCTCGGTTTTCAAGAATATCACGTTTCTGCTCAATAATCAAGTCTCTAATATCACTAAATAGATCGCTTAGAAAATCAGTATTCTCTTTACACAACGACTCAGGAGGATATTTATCAAACAAGCACGAAACATTAAGTTGTAATTCATCCCAAAACGAATCGTCCTCTAGAAAATGTGTTAAGAAGATTACAATATTTGCATTTCTAAAAACATGTATCTTCTGGCATATATCTGAAATTTGGGACTTTACAACATCTTGCTGATAGTTTCTTGCTAAATACCTGGCTATACAAAAATGAAGCACGAATGGATGATTAAATCTAATCAAATCATCGTGTGTTCTGTGTAGAAGCTTTGCTTTAAGTAGATTGTTGAGCATCGGAGTCATTTCATCAGGAACGTTATATTCCTGAAAATAATTAATATAAAACTGCTTTAGCTGATCGTCAGTGATTGATGATCTTCGATTTACGAAGAAGTCATATGATAAACAGGATAAAAAGTTCAGGTAGGCTTCTGATTTTTGGGGACCAATGTACTTATGTATTGAGAAGACTATCAATGCCAAGTAACAGTCACCATAGGCAGTAAACTTATAGTCACTAGGTGAAGAAGTAGTTATTCCTTGTAATATCATTAGTAGAAAGAATGGATAAGATGGTATTTTTGTTAGCGTTATATCCTGGATTTTTTTATATAATCCATCTACTTGTCTTATAAGTAACTCATCCTCAATTGGTTCTTCGTTACTTAACAAAACCCATTTTCTGATAAGCTCGTCTTTTTTTACTTGTCCAAATGGCAGTATTTCGAAAAGATTCGAATCATTCCAATAGAACTCACTTTTCTGTGATATTGAGCTATATAGTTCGGTATCTCTCATTGATGAATGT
Source organism: Candidatus Cloacimonas sp. (assembly GCA_039680785.1). Taxonomy (NCBI): domain Bacteria; kingdom Pseudomonadati; phylum Candidatus Cloacimonadota; class Cloacimonadia (SeqCode); order Cloacimonadales (SeqCode); family Cloacimonadaceae (SeqCode); genus Cloacimonas (SeqCode); species Cloacimonas sp. (SeqCode). The sequence continues at coordinate 4,769 of JBDKSF010000056.1, read as the reverse complement.
ATGATTGAGAAGATGTCTTTCAACCTATCAAAGATTTTTATCTTCGATTCAATGTTAATAGTTGAAAGATCTAGGTCATCAATAAAAACTACACGTTTACTTTTATCAAGCTGCATGTAAGCATCCCAATTCAAATCAGAGTACTGTTTTTCCAGAGCAGCTCTAACGTGCTTATCTATATTGGTATTTTTAATATCACTCCCTCGAATTAAAACTGGATATACAGATTTCCCATAATAATCTCTTATTAGTTTTTTGAATATCGTTGTTTTCCCTGATTGATCTTTTCCGATATAGAATACTTTTTTTTCTGTTAATAAATTAATTGTATTGGACATTGAAATATATACAGGGTTTAAGTTCGCTGAATTTAAAACTTCCAAATCAGGCTCAATGAATACATCATTTAAGAAGAGATCATCTTTTCCAGGGTGAGATAGCGGGATACCTAATTCATCAAGGTACGAATCGAAACTGGATGAAAAATTGAATTGAGATCTAAGTTGAATTGGTAAGAACTCTTTTAATGTTTCTTTGTATACACCATCTTTATGCTTCAACATAATCAATTCCATCTTCATACTCTTAGAATCAAGAATTAGAATATTACAGCCAGATTCTAGACCGTTGCCCATGGGTGAGTTTAGAAGCAGTGTATTCTTATTTGTGTCAAAGTTATAATTTTTAGATGCACTTTGTAAGTGCTCATGACCCGTTAACAAAACATTAAAATTGTTACTGATAAAAAACCTACTTTCATCTATTTTAATATCACTTGCATCAAGCCAGTTTAGTGGATGATGTAACAAAGCAACTACAATCCTTCTATCTGGTATGGATATCTCATTTATCATATCTTTAAGTGGCAGCTGAACTGATGCAGGTTTTTCATCTTTTTGAGACAGCCATGATGTGTTAATACATATTAAGTATAAGTTAATATCATCAAGATTATAAGTTCCAGCATAAACTAATTGATTGTGGTAATCGATATCAATAAAACTGTATTTGGAAGCGAACTCAAAGAAGTTCTTCTGCACTAAGCAACATGTAGTAACTTCATCTATATCAAAGGACTTGCTTTCCCTTATCTTCTCTATTACATCGTTTCTTGTTGATTGCAAACTCGTTAAGTCATTATCATGATTCCCCGGAGTAAACATAAATTGGATATCAATTTCAGGTATATCTCTTTTGATATTATTTCGTAATGAAGTAATAACATCTTCAACTCTGGTAAACTGAGTCTGAAAACCATTATCTGTAATATCTCCTGATATTGTAAATATGACTGAGTCACATCCCGATATTATATCTTTAATACGGTTAGTAAAATTCGAAAATAACTCTGAGCTTACCAATTTAGTGTTGTCGGCTACATGCAGATCGCTGATATGCACTAATGCACATTTCATAATATTTTCCTCATTTCATCTTTAGGGTTTTCTCAGGTTGAGATGTGCAGAATACAAAGCATAATTGTAAGCACATCCCGTGATATCATAATTAAGTATATTATGTGGGTGTTGGTAGATGTACATATTAATCTAACTTCCGAGACTACTCTTAGTGAAATCTGATATACCCCAGAATCTATTAAAGAAAGCTATAAGCTTTTCCAGAACAGATTCTTTCTTCTTAGTGCGCTCGCCATTTTTTGAGAACCTTGGAAGAGGAGGAAGAACCTTAGTAATGGCAGTGCCGGTTTCTTGTACAAATCCGTCTCTAAAAGCATTGTCTATATACTTGTAGGTCTCATCTTTGTTAAGATTTTCTTCCTTTATGATCCTGTCTAATTCTTCTTTTTTTCTTTCCTCTACAAAGGTATGCCAGTCCTTATCTATATCGGTTGAGGGATTCAAGTTAGCGATGAATTGTTCTATCAGATCTTTCTTATTGCGCAGTTCCAAACTTGAATCTATAGCTTTTCTGATGTTGACGATGATCTCTTTGTCTTTTTGAAATCCGGAATGGTATTTTTTAATCAATTCCAGTATATAGTCAATGGTGATTTCTATTTGTTTTATCAGTTCCATTTCAAAAACAATATCATCATTCACATTCTCAGCGTCACCCTTGTCCCTTCTCCTAAATTCGTTGTAGAGATCAATATACATACTGTGATAGTCCTGAAAATCCCTTTCTGTAAGGATTTCACGCCCACTAAAATCATCAAAAGTAGAGAGGATGTTGCGAACTTTTAAGATATTTCCATACAATCTGATGAAGTCCTTTTGATTTTGTTCCCCTATAATTATGTCTCCAACTGGATACTTGTTTTGCAGCTCTTCAATTAATTCCACATATCCAGGGATTCGTTTTCCTCCTGATAGGTAGCCATTTTTGTAGTATTCATCAAATGACTTAAGCAATACTATACCACAAGCTTCCTTATCTCCGAAGAGAGCTATGCTCTCGTTAGTAGCTTTCTCAAGATTGCGGAAGCATACAATGTTTCCAAAGGTCTTTATCGTATTTAGTATTCGATTTGTTCTGGAGTATGCCTGTAAGAGACCATGCAAACGAAGGTTCTTATCTACCCAAAGAGTATTTAAGGTGGTGGCGTCAAAGCCAGTGAGGAACATATTCACTACTATTAACAGGTCAATCTCCCGGTCTTTCACTCTTTGGGATACATCCTTATAGTAGTTTTGGAACTTATCACTGGAGGTATCAAAATTCGTTTTGAATAGCTTATTGTAATCCCCAATGGCAGAATCCAGAAAGTCCCTGGAGCTTTGATCCAATCTGCTTGTATCTTCCAGATTTTCATCTTCAATCAGCCCGTCCAGTTCTTCTTCGCTTTCATTGACAGTAAAGCTATAGATTATTGCTATCTTAAGCTGTTTGTCTTGGGGCAGTTCTGCCATCTGCTTCTGAAACTCTGAATAATATTTTTTTGCCATTTCAATTGAGGCAGTGGCAAAGATAGAATTAAAACCAGCAAGCCGTCTGTCCTTTAATTGATAATAGTTATTACGCTTGGTCTTTTGATCAAAATGTTCAAGAATGTAGTTCACGATGTTTGTAATTCGTTCAGGCGAAGCAAGAGCTCTTTCCCTGTCTATATCCCACACTTTTGAATCGGTGATGTTTTCCTGCTCTTTCATTGTGCTGATATAGTCAATGCGGAAGGGCAGGACATTTCTATCCATAATTGCATCCACTATCGTATAAGTATGAAGTTTGGTACCAAAGGCCTGCTCTGTTGTGCGTAAATCAGCTTTGGAGTTACTGTTGGAATTCACAGCAAAGATAGGAGTGCCGGTAAAGCCAAACAGATGATACTTTTTAAAGGTCTTGGTGATGGCAGTATGCATTTCACCAAACTGAGAGCGGTGACATTCGTCAAAGATAATCACTATGTGTAGATTGAAGGCAGAGAGCTGTTTTTCCTTATTAATCAATAGAGAAAGCTTCTGAATTGTAGTAATAATGATTTTGGCTTTAGGGTCTTCAAGTTGCTTCTTCAGTATTGCAGTACTGGTATTGCTGTTGGCCGCTCCCCTTTCAAACTTATCATACTCCTTCATTGTTTGATAGTCAAGGTCTTTCCTATCAACCACAAAAAGCACTTTATCAATATAAAGCAGCTTACTTGCTAATTGGGCTGTTTTGAAGGAAGTAAGAGTTTTACCGCTTCCGGTGGTATGCCAGATGTAGCCACCACCTTCAATTTTTCCATATTTCTTGTAGTTATTAGAAACATCTATACGCCTCAAAATCCGCTCTGTAGCCACAATCTGATAAGGTCTCATAACAAGCAATAGTTTATCAGTAGTAAAAACACAGTATTTTGTTAGCAAGTTCAGTAAGGTATGCTTGGCAAAGAAAGTCCGTCCAAAGTCCATAAGATCAGTTATAGGGTGGTTATCGGCATCTGCCCACCAAGAGGTAAATTCAAAGCTGTTACTGGTTTGCTTACCTTTCTTTATTTTACCTTCTTGTTGTTCTTTGAGATGAGTAAAGCGAGTAGTATTGCTATAGTATTTTGTATGTGTTCCATTAGAGATTACGAAGATTTGAACATATTCAAAGAGACCACACCCTGCCCAGAAGGACTCACGGTTATAACGATTTATTTGATTGAATGCCTCTTTGATATCCACTCCGCGTTTTTTTAACTCAATATGAACGAGGGGAAGTCCGTTGACCAGGACTGTAACATCATAGCGATTGGCTCTTTGACCGTCTTCAACACTATATTGATTAATAACTTGCAACCGGTTGTGGTGGATATTGTCTTTTTTTAGCAGATAGATGTTTTTCTTTGTTCCATCATCGCAAGCAAGCAATTGAATGTAATCCTCTTGAATGATGTTGGTTTTTTCCTCTATCCCATAGTTTAAGTTGGCTATTTTGCCCTGGAACAGCTGATTCCATTCTGTGTCTGAGAATGGGTAATTATTCAGAATTTCCAATTGTTTCCGCAAATTGCTTATCAATTGAGCTTCAGATGAGAGGGGCAGATATTCGTATGCTTGTGCCTTTAGTAACTCTATAAATGCCTTTTCTAATGCTGCCTCAGTTTGATAGGCAGATTCCTTTTTTTTGGTGGAATCGTATTTTGCTACAACAGTGCTTTCCTGACTTTGGGTTACAATATCATATTTCATTTAGTTACCTTGGGTATCTGCTCTATTCTTGAAAGTAAGCAGTTTATTCCTGTAGTATTCATATTGTTTGCGTCTGGCTTCAATCTCTGCAGGCAAACCAACTGATATATCGTTTACCAAAGCATAGAATTTGTCTAAGATTGATACTATTCG